>NZ_LFKW01000133.1:0-11455 GCF_001040865.1 Cellulomonas sp. A375-1
CTCGCGTCCAGGAGCGCGCCCACGTGCGCCTGGGTGCCGCGCAGCGGGTCACGCATCGGCACCCGCTGCAGCGTCGAGGCCCCGGGTACGTCGAACACCACGGAGTCCCACGAGGCTGCCGAGACCTGGTCGCCGTACCGCGCGACGGCCTCGCCGCGGAAGTAGGCGCGCGTGTCGACCGGCGGGTGCGCGACCGCGCGCTCGACCTCCTGCGGCGTCACGAGGAGCTCGACCGCGCCCGCCGCGGCGAGCCGGTGGTACAGGCCACGCTCGGGCCGGACGTCGGACCACTGCAGGTCCACCGCAGCCAGCCGGGGGTGGTCCCACGGCAGGTCCTCGCGCCGGCGCATACCGTCGAGCAGCCGCAGCTTGGCGAGCCACTCGACCTCGCGCGCGCAGTCGGCCGGGTCCGTCGCCAGCCGGTCGAGCAGCGACGCCCACCGGTCGAGCACGTCCTGCGTCGGGGCGTCCAGCGGGGCGCCGACGTGCGCGAGCGCCGTGCGCACCGCCGTCAGGTACTCGCGCTGCACCTCGAGCGCCGTGAGCCGACGCCCGTCGACGAGCTCGACGGTCGCGGTGAGCGTCGTGTCGTGGCTGATGTGGTGCACGGCCGACACCGGGTCGCGCAGTGCGAGCCGGTCGACGATCGCGAGCGCGCCGCCGGACCCGCCCTCGGCCACCGCTCGCTCGATGAGCCACAGCACGAGCGAGGCGGTGCCCAGGCGCAGGTACGTCGCGACCTCGAGCATCGTCGCGTCCCCGACGATCACGTGCAGCCGCCGCCACCGCGTCGGGTCGGCGTGCGGCTCGTCGCGCGTGTTGACGATCGGGCGGCGCAGCGTCGTCTCCAGGCCGATCTCGGCCTCGACGTAGTCGGCGCGCTGCGAGAGCTGGAACCCGGCGCGCTCACCGCGCTGCCCCAGCCCGACGCGTCCGGCGCCGGTGAAGACCTGGCGCGTGACGAAGAACGGGATCAGCCGCGCGGCGAGGTCGGAGAACGGGACCGCCCGCTCGACGAGGTAGTTCTCATGGGTGCCGTACGTGGCGCCCTTGCCGTCGACGTTGTTCTTGTAGAGCGCGACGTCAGGGAGCGCCGGGACCGAGGCGAGCGCTCGCACGGACGCGAGCATGACCTGCTCCCCCGCGCGGTCCCACACCACGGCGTCGCGCGGGTTGGTGACCTCGGGCGACGAGTACTCGGGGTGCGCGTGGTCGACGTACAGCCGCGCGCCGTTGCTCAGGATGACGTTCGCCGCCCCCGGGTCCTCGTACTCCTCGACGTCGGGCCGCTCGAGCTCCTGCGGGCCGTCGCCGGACGGCGCGGGGCGTGTCGGGTCGTCGGTGAGCAGCGACGGGTGGGCCGACGCGCGCTGCAGGTGGAAGCCGCGCGCGTCCTGCAGCGGGTCCTCGTCGTCGTAGTCCCAGCGGGCCTTGGTGCGGCCGCCCTCGCGTGCGGCGGCGTGCACGGCCACCACGTGGCTCGACAGCAGCATGGGGTTGGCCATGGGCCGTCCCGGCTGGAGCACGCCGTACTCGGTCTCGATCCCCATCACGCGGCGCACAGTCACCCGGCCACCCTAGTGACCGGGTGCGCGCGAGGGCGGGCGGGTCCGCTGTGCGGTCCCACCCGCCCTCGTCCGCGGATGCTGGGGTCCCCAGGGTGCTAGAGGTACTGACCCGTGCTCGTGACGGTCTCGATGGTGCGGGACCCGTCGGTGCCCTTCTTGCCCTGGACGATCGTGCGGATGAACACGATGCGCTCCCCCTTCTTGCCGGAGATGCGCGCCCAGTCGTCGGGGTTCGTCGTGTTGGGCAGGTCCTCGTTCTCCTTGAACTCGTCGACGCACGCCGTGAGGAGGTGCTCGACCCGGATCCCGCGCTGGCCCGTGGCCAGCAGGTCCTTGATCGCCTGCTTCTTCGCGCGGTCCACGACGTTCTGGATCATCGCGCCGGAGTTGAAGTCCTTGAAGTACAGGACCTCCTTGTCGCCCGACGCGTAGGTCACCTCGAGGAACCGGTTCTCGTCGGTCTCGTTGTACATCCGCTCGACGACGCGCGCGACCATCGCCTCGACCGCCGCGGACGTGGACCCGTCGTGCTCCTGCAGGTCGTCCGGGTGGATCGGCAGGTCCGCCGTGAGGTACTTCGAGAAGATCTCCCGCGCACCCTCGGCGTCGGGCCGCTCGATCTTGATCTTCACGTCGAGCCGGCCGGGCCGCAGGATCGCGGGGTCGATCATGTCCTCACGGTTCGAGGCGCCGATCACGATGACGTTCTCGAGGCGCTCGACACCGTCGATCTCCGCGAGCAGCTGCGGCACGATCGTCGTCTCGACGTCCGACGACACGCCCGTGCCGCGCGTGCGGAACAGCGACTCCATCTCGTCGAAGAACACGACGACCGGGTGCCCCTGCGACGCCTTCTCCCGAGCCCGGGCGAAGATCAGCCGGATGTGCCGCTCGGTCTCGCCGACGTACTTGTTGAGGAGCTCGGGCCCCTTGACGTTGAGGAAGTAGCTCTTGGCCTCGGCCACCTCCTCGCCACGCGCCTGCGCCGCGGTCGCGGCGAGCGAGTGCGCGACGGCCTTGGCGATGAGCGTCTTGCCGCACCCGGGAGGCCCGTACAGGAGCACGCCCTTGGGCGGGCGCAGCCCGTGCTCACGGAACAGCTCGGGGTGCAGGAAGGGCAGCTCGACCGCGTCCTTGATGGCCTCGATCTGCGGACCCAGCCCGCCGATGTCCTCGTAGTCGATGTCCGGGACCTCTTCGAGCACGAGCTCCTCGACCTCGGCGCGCGGGATGACCTCGAACACGAAGCCGCTGCGCGAGTCGATCGTCAGCGCGTCGCCCACGCGGACGCCCGCGTCCGTCACCTGCCCCGCGAAGCGCACGACGCGCTCCTCGTCGCCGCGACCCACGACGAGCGCGCGCCCACGCCCGAGCAGCTCCTTGACGGTGACGATCTCGCCGACGTTCTCGTACCCGCCGGCCTCGACGACCGTGAGTGCCTCGTTGAGCATGACCTCCTGGCCGGGGCGCAGCCGCGTCAGGTCGACCGCCGGGCTCGCGCCCACGTGCATCTTGCGGCCCGCCGAGATGACGTCCACCGAACCGTCGGAGCGCGCACCGAGGAACACCGCGTAGGTGCCCGGCGGCTTGGCGAGGTCGTCCACCTGGCGCTTGAGCTCGATGATCTGCTCGCGCGCCGCGAGCAGCGCGTCGGACAGTCGCTCGTTCTTCGCTGCGAGGAGCGCGAGCTCGCGCTGCAGGTCTCGTCCCGTCGGTGCCGGTTCGGTCATCGCGTCGGCCTCCTTCGCGTCGGTCCTCGGCTCGCCAGGTGGGTCACCGTGGGGTCGCCACCCTAACCACCAGTCTGGTCCAGGGGCAGGATGAATGCCGCGGTGTCCGCATGCCGTGACCCAACTGTCACCGGCGTCAGGGGGTCGGGCGCCCGGGGTGTGCGTCGCGCTGAGCGCGACGCACCTTCTTCGGCGAGGTCTCGCGCTCGCCGAGCGACTCGGGCGTCCACAGGTCTGCGTCTTCGGCCGGTGCGCCGTCGGGTGCGACCGGGTAGGCGCCCTTGGCGGGACGGCGCTTGCGCAGCGGCGCCTCGACGCCGTCCGCGAGCCGGCGCGTGGTGAGCAGGAAGCCCGTGTGGCCGATCATCCGGTGCTCAGGACGCACGGACAGGCCCTCGAGGTGCCAGCCGCGCACCATCGACTCCCACGCCATCGGCTCGGTGTACCGGCCGTCGCTGCGCACGTCCTCGCCGAGGCGCGACAGCTGCGTCGTCGTCGCGACGTAGCAGATCAGGACCCCGCCGGGCGCGAGCGCGTCCGCGACCACCTCGAGGTTCTCCCAGGGCGCGAGCATGTCGAGCACCACGCGGTCGACCGAAGCCGGTGCGGCGACCGTGGGCAGCACGTCGGCGAGGTCGCCGACCGAGAGCTGCCAGGCGGGGTGCGGGCCGCCGAAGAAGCCCTCGACGTTGCCGCGCGCGATGTCCGCGAAGTCCTCGCGGCGCTCGATCGAGTGCAGCGAGCCCGCGTCGCCGACCGCACGCAGGAGCGACATGGTCAGCGCTCCTGAGCCGACGCCCGCCTCGACGACCACGGCGCCGGGGTAGATGTCGGCCATCGTCACGATCTGCCCGGCGTCCTTGGGGTAGACCACCGCCGCGCCGCGGGGCATGGACAGCACGTGATCGGCGAGCAGGGGCCGCAGCGCGAGGTACTCGACGTTCCCGCTGCTCACCACGACCGTGCCCTCGGGCGCTCCGATCAGCTCCTCGTGCCGGAAGTAGCCGCGGTGCGTGTGGAACGTGCCGCCGGTCGCGAGCGTGACGGTGTGCAGCCGCCCGCGGGGGTCGGTCAGCTGCACGCGGTCGCCCACGCGGAAGGGGCCGCGGCGCTGGTCGGCACCGGTGGCGGTCGGGCGGGGTCCGGGGGTGGTCGTCACGGCGGTCGAGTCTAGGTGCCGGGGGTGCCCGAGCACGCCGCGGACGTCAGGCGCGGATGGCGGCGATCACGTCGGAGGCGCGGACGAGGCCCGCGACGCGGCCGTCGACGAGCGCGACAACGACGGGCGAGAGCCTCGTCGCGCGGGCGAGGTCGTTCAGCAGCGCGTGGCCGACGAGCGTGCCGTCGACGGTCGCGCCGACGGGCAGCGGCACGCTCACGGCGGTCACGGGCGTCGAGCCGGCGACCTGGGCGGGCACGCTCGCCGCCGCGGCACGGTCCACGTACGCGGCGGGGCGCCCGTCGGGCGACAGCAGCACGACGTCCTGCACCCCCGCCGCGGCAGCGACGGCACCTGCGTGCGCGAGCGAGTCACCGTGCCCCACGGTCACCGCACGGTGCCCGACCGAGTCGAGCGTCACGCCCTCGACGTTGCGCTGCGACCGCGCAGAGCGGATGGCCGCCGACGCGCCCGACCACAGGAACACGCCGATGAGCACGGCCCACATGACGTCGACGACCGACGACGCCCCGCCGCTCAGCGGCCCCAGCAGCGCCCAGACGACCACGCCCGCAGCCACGACGCGGCCGACCCAGCCCGCGGCGACCGTGCCCGTGTACCGGCTCTTGGTGGCCGCCCAGACGGCCGCCTCGAGCACGCGTCCGCCGTCGAGCGGGAGGCCGGGCAGCAGGTTGAACACACCGACGAACCCGTTGGTGACCGCGCCGGACCACAGCAGCGCCCACAGCACCGTGCCGCGCGGCACGACGTCGAGCGCGAGCGCGCCCCAGAACAGCGCACCGAGCAGCAGGTTCACCGCGGGCCCGACGATCGCGACGATCGCGTTGGTCGCGGGCGTCGGCGCGGCCCCGCCGAACGCGGTGTGCCCGCCCCACAGCGTCAGGACGAACTCGTGCGGCTGCTGGCCCCGCGCGCGCGCCACGAGGCCGTGCGCGACCTCGTGCAGGAAGACCGAGGCGAACAGCAGCACGACGAAAGCGAGCGCGACGACCCAGACCGCCGACCCCTCGAGGCCTGTGAGCGCACGTGCGGCGGGCACCGACAGGGCCGTGAGCACCGCGACCGCGACCAGCCAGCTCGGCGCGAGGATCACGGGTGCTCCGGCGACGTGGCCGACGACCCAGCCCGAGGACGTCCGACGAGGGGGCGCGGGGGTGCTCACGCCGCCAGCCTAGGCGGCGCGGCCGTGGCGACCCGCCCGGCGGCGTGCCCGGGCCTGTGGGTGCGCACGCATAGGCTCGGCCGCGTGACGTCCGCCCCCGCCCCTCTCGTCGACGCGCCCGTCGACGCCACACTCGACGCCACCCTCGACGCCACTGCGCCCGCCGCGGGCCGGGGCGATCGTCCGGCCACCCGTCCGGGGCTGTCGCCGTCGCGCGCGGGCGACTTCCTGCAGTGCCCGCTGCTGTTCCGCTTCCGCACGATCGACCGGCTCCCCGAGCCCCCGAGCAGCGCGGCCGCGCGGGGCACGCTCGTGCACGCCGTCCTCGAGCACCTGTTCGGCCTCCCGGCCGTCGAGCGCACGCTCGAGGCCGCGCACGCGCTGCTGCCCGAGCAGTGGGCGGTGCTGCGCGAGGAGGACCCGCGCGTCACCGAGCTGTTCGCCGACGACGGTGCGCTCACCGACTGGCTCGGATCGGCGCGCTCACTGCTCGCGACCTACTTCACGCTCGAGGACCCGACCCGTCTCGAACCCGCCGAGCGCGAGCTCTACGTGGTCACCGAGCTGGAGGACGGCCCGCAGCTGCGCGGCATCGTCGACCGTGTCGACATCGCGCCGAACGGCTGGATCCGCGTGGTCGACTACAAGACCGGACGCTCGCCGCGCGCCGGCTACGAGAGCACCGCGCTGTTCCAGATGCGCTTCTACGCGTACGTGCTGTGGCGCACGCGCGGCGTCCTGCCCAAGCGGCTGCAGCTCGAGTACCTCGGCGACGGCACGCTGCTCCAGCACGAGCCGACCGAGCCGGAGATGGAGACCTTCGAGGCCCGGATCCGCTCGATCTGGACCGGCATCCAGGACGCCGCCCGCGCCGGTGACTGGCGGACGCGCCGCTCGAAGCTGTGCGACTGGTGCTCGTTCCGCGAGCACTGCCCGGAGTACGGCGGCACTCCCCCGATCGCCGACCCGGACGCGGTCGAGCGCGCGACGGGCGTGCGTCCCGGCACGGCGACCGGCGCCTGACGCGAGCCTCCCGGAGGTCAGCGGGTCGGCGGGACCTCGAGCACGACGCCCGCCGCTAGGTCGCGCAGCAGGTCGAGCGTGAGGTCGCGCAGCGACCGGATGCGGCTGAGGCCAGGTCGGTCCGCGACGTGCTGGACACCCTCGACCGCGAGCGTGCGCGCGCCTGAGGCGAGTGCCGAGGCGATCCCCGAGCGCGAGTCCTCGACGGCGACGCACTGCTCCACCGGGACGCCGAGCGCGCGGGCCGCGAGCTGATAGGGCTCGGGGTCGGGCTTGGCGCGCGTGACGTCGTCCCCGGCGACGACCACGTCGAACACGCCCGCGGCGACGGCGAACGGGTCCGCGAGCGGGCGGTACGACGAGGTCACGAGCGCGAGCGGCACCCGGGCGGCCCTCAATGCCCGCAGCGCGTCCCGCGCACCGGGCTGCCACGGCACACGACGCGTGACGCCGCGCGCGACCGACGCGGTCAGCTCGTCGACGATCGTCGCGACCGGCAGGTCGACGCCCCGCGCCTGCAGCACGCCCGCCGAGTGCACCATCGCCGAGCCCACGAGCTCGGTGGCGTCCTGCGCGGTCCACGGGACCCCGAACCGGGACGTGAGCTCGATCTCCGCAGCCATCCACAACGGCTCGGTGTCGATGAGGGTGCCGTCCATGTCCCACAGCACGGCGGCCGGGAGGGGGCTCTCAGCGACGATCTGGGTCGAGCCGGCAGGTGGGGTCGTGCGTGGCGTGGCCAACTCGTCTCCGGTGTCCGGGGGCCGGCGCGTGTCGGGCGCACCGTGGGGTTCGCGTCTGATGCCGACCCTATCCGCTGCCGTCGATCGCACGAGAACGACGATCGCCCTCGACGGCGAGTCGGGCGCGCGGTTGACTGGTGGCACCGAGGCTGAGGGTGGGGCAATGTCCGCTGCACGTCGTGGGGTGACCGGGCTGGTCGTCGTGGTAGGGGTGCTCCTGCTGCTGGGCGCGTGCGCGGCGGGGGTGAACACCGAGCAGAGCGCGAGCGGCGCGAACTTCTGGGCGGGGCTGTGGCACGGCGTGATCCTGCCCGTCACGTTCGTCGTGTCGCTGTTCACCGACACGGTGTCGATCTACGAGGTCGACAACAACGGCAACTGGTACGACTTCGGGTTCGTGCTGGGGATCGCGATGTTCTCGGGGCCCGTGATCGCGGGCGGGCGGCGCCACTGATCCCGCCCGGGGTCGAGACCCGTGCAGCCCCTCCTCGCCGCCACCGCCAGCGGGCCACCCCAGCCCGGGCACCGGAGGGCGTCTCCGCAGGTGAGCAGCGCCACAGGGTGACGCTGGGCCCTCTCCCACGCCCGTCGACGCGGACGCGTCCTACCCTGGACGTGTGACTGGACCCACTTCGGAGCTGCCCGCCGGCCGCACGATCCTCCTCGCCGCCTTCGAGGGTTGGAACGATGCAGGCGCCGCCGCCACGCACGCGCTCGAGCACCTGCACGACGTGTGGGGCGCGGAGCACGTCGACGAGCTCGACCCGGAGGAGTACCACGACTTCCAGGTCAACCGCCCGCACGTGAGCGTGGGCGCGGACGGCGAGCGCGAGATCACGTGGCCGACGACGGCGGTCGCGGTTGCGGTCGCCCCGCGTTCCGGGCGGCGCGTCGTGCTGGTGCACGGCATCGAGCCGTCGATGCGGTGGCGCCGGTACAGCCACGAGCTGCTGGACATCGCCGCGACGCTCGAGGTCGAGACGGTGGTGACCGTGGGCGCGCTGCTCGCCGACGTGCCGCACAGCCGTGCGATCCCGATCACGGCGACGTCCGAGGACCCCGCGCTGCGCCGGGCGCTCGGCATCGAGCCGAGCTCGTACGAGGGCCCGACCGGGATCGTCGGGGTGCTGCAGCACGAGGCCGGCGCGCGCGGGCTCGCGGCGATGTCGCTGTGGGCGGCCGTGCCGCACTACGTCGCGCACCCGCCGTCGCCCAAGGCGACGCTCGCGCTCCTGCACCGCCTCGAGGAGATCCTGGGCGAGCCGATCCCGGTGGGCGACCTGCCCGACGAGGCAGCGGCGTGGCAGCAGGGCGTCGACGAGCTCGCGGGCGAGGACGGCGAGATCGGCGAGTACGTCCGGCAGCTCGAGGAGGCCAAGGACACGGCCGACCTGCCCGAGGCGTCGGGCGAGGCGATCGCGCAGGAGTTCGAGCGCTACCTGCGTCGACGGGACAAGGGCACCGGGAGCCCCTGACCGGCAGCCCTGACCGGCGTCTCCGAGACCGGGGTCAGCGCAGGCTCAGAGCCGGACGCCGAGGAGCGCGTCGACCGTGCGCGCCACGACACCGGGCGCGCCCTCGACGAAGCCGGCGCCACCGCGCTGCGACTCCGCGACGGTCCGGGCCGCCCAGTCGTCGACGACGGCCAGCGCGGTCGGCGTGTCGAGGTCGTCCGCGACAGCCGCGCGCACGGCCGCGAGCACCGGAGCCGCGTCGGCGCCGCCGTTGCCCGACATCGCCCGGCGCCACGTCTCGACGCGCTCGACGCCACGGGCGAGCACCGCATCGGTCCACTCCCAGTCGTCGCGGTACCGGTGGGCCATGATCGCCAGGCGGATGGCCATCGGGTCCACGCCCTGCGCGCGCAGGCGTGAGACGAGCACCAGGTTGCCCAGCGACTTGCTCATCTTCTCGCCGCCGAGCGCGACCATGCCGGCGTGCACGTGGATGCGGACGCCGGTCCCGCCGCTCAGCACGCGCAGGTGGGACGTGCTCATCTCGTGGTGCGGGAACAGCAGGTCCGAGCCGCCGGCCTCCACGTCGAACGAGTCGCCGAGGGCCCCGCCCGCGATCACGGCGCACTCGATGTGCCACCCGGGGCGTCCGCGGCCGAGTGACCCGCCGTCCCACGACGGCTCGCCGGGGCGCTCGGCGCGCCACAGCAGCGGGTCCAGGAGAGAGCGCTTGCCGGGCCGGTCGGGGTCCCCGCCGCGCTCGGTGAACAGCGCGAGCATCGTCGCGGGGTCGAGGTGCGCGACCGCACCGAACGCGCTGTCGCGCGACAGGTCGGCGTACACGTCCTCGCCGGGCCCGTCCGGCACGGGCACGCGGTAGGCGGCGCCGTCCGCGACCAGCTTCTCGACTGCCGCGACGATCGGCGTGATCGACTCGACGACGCCGGCCCACGCGTCCGGCGGGATGACGCCGAGCGCCGTCATGTCCTCGCTGTAGAGCGCGATCTGCTGCGCGGCGAGCTCACGCCAGTCGACGCCCGTCGCGGTCGCGCGCTCGAGCAGCGGGTCGTCGACGTCGGTCACGTTGGACGCGTAGTGCACGCGCTTGCCCTCGTCGCGCCAGGCGCGCCCGAGCACGTCGAACGCGACGTAGGTCGCGGCGTGCCCGATGTGCGTCGCGTCGTAGGGCGTGATGCCGCAGACGTACAGGGACGCGTCGTCGCCGGGTGCCGCGACGACGAGCTCTCCGGTGGACGAGTCACGCACGCGGACGGGGCCGCCACGGCCGGGGAGCTCGGGGATCGCGGGGGCCGGCCAGGTGAGCACCAGCGCAGCCTAACGGCGCGGCGCGGCCCGCCGTGCAGCGCGCTCGCGGTACGAGCGTCACAATCGGGCCGTGAGCGACGAGCACGCAGGCAACGAACCCAGCCACACCGACACCGGCCCTACCGACACCGGCCACGCCGGCACCGGGCCCCACGGCGGGGTGCCGGGGAGCAGCGGGCACAGCGACACCGTCTACACGGAGCACGACGAGGGGTGGCACGCCGTCGACGCCGTGCCTGCCACGGGCGCGGTCTGGGTCGTCGTCGGCCACGGTGAGGCGTTGCGCGACCTCGCGCAGGCGTACGGCGTGAGCGCCCAGGCGCTGCGGATGCTCGACGCCCACCCGCTGTCGCCGGAGTCTCACGACGACTCGTGGCGGCACCTGCGGGGCCGCGTGAACCGGTCGAACGACGGCGAGATCCTGCTCTCGGTGCCCACGGCGTCGTACGTGGAGTCGACGCGGGACGTGGTCACGGGTGTGTTGACGTGCCTCGTCACGGACCGCCTCATCCTCACGTGCGAGCGCGGCGACGCTGGCGTCCTGCAGCGCGCAGCCGAGAAGCTGTGCGACGGCCTTCCCGTGCCGGACACCGGGGTCCGTCAGGTCCTGGCCGCGATCCTGCTGACCCTGGTCAACCGGGCCTCCGACGTCGAGGCCGGCCTCGGCGACGCGGTCGCCCAGCTCGAGCAGCTCGTCGTCGAGCCCGGGCCTGGTCCCACCGGGGAGCGCGCATCGGGCGACAGGGCGACCGGCACGAAGCAGACCGGCAACGGGGTCCCCGGCCAGGACGCGTTGGGCGCGATCTACCGGCTCAAGCGCGAGATCGCCGAGGCCCGTCGTGCGCTCGGCCCCATGACGAGCGCGCTGCCGGAGCTGGAGGCCGAGACCCAGGACGTGCACGGCCCGGGCCTGCTGCACCGACGTGCCGACGCCACCACGGCGGTGTGGCTGCGGCGCGTGCGGGAGCGCTCGGACCGGATCGACGCGCACCTCGACTCGCACGACGAGCTGCTCGACGCGATGCTCTCGGTCTACCTGAGCAACGTGTCCGTCCGGCAGAACGAGGACATGCGCAAGATCTCGGCGTGGGCGGCCATGATCACCGTGCCGACCCTGATCGCCGGGATCTACGGCATGAACTTCCAGCACATGCCGGAGCTGGGCTGGCGCTTCGGCTATCCCCTGGTGCTCGTCGTGATGGCAGGCGCGTGCACGCTGCTGTTCCGCGCGTTCCGCCGTTCCGGCTGGCTGTGAGCCGGACGGCTCCC
>NZ_LFKW01000133.1:11540-13475 GCF_001040865.1 Cellulomonas sp. A375-1
GTCAGGTGGCCGTCGACGGCATCGCGTCGACGGCACCCGTCAGGAGCAGGACGACGACGAGCGCCGCGAGCCCCAGCCGGTACCAGACGAACGGCCTGTAGCTGAACGTCGAGACGATCTTCAGGAACGCGATGATCACGAGGTAGCCGACGAAGAACGCGACCACCGTGGCGAGCATCGTGACACCGAAGCCGGGCGTGCCGGCCTTGCCGAAGTCGTCGACGGACTTGACGAGCTGGAACAGGCCCGAGCCGAAGACCGCGGGGATCGCGAGCAGGAACGAGTACCTCGCCGCCGCCTCGCGCGTGTAGCCCATGAGCAGACCGCCCGTGATGGTGCCGCCCGAGCGGGACACGCCGGGGATGAGCGCGAGCGCCTGCCAGAACCCGAACTGCACGGCGTCGCGCGGGCTGAGCTGCTCGAGCGGCTTGGAGCGCCGGCTGATCTTGTCCGCCCAGCCGAGCACCAGAGCGAAGCCCGCCAGCGTCACGACGACGAGCCACAGATTGCGGAACGTCTTCTCGATCTCGTCCTGGAGCAGGACTCCGAGCACGACGATCGGGACCGTGCCGAGCGCGATGAACCACGCCATGAGCGCGTCGTGGTCCGCACGCTGACCCACGGGTGCGCCGAGTCGCGAGCGCAGGTCGGTGCCGTACCGCCCCCGGAGCGCCTGCCACCACGCGGTGAGGATGCGCGCGAGGTCGCGCCGGAAGTACAGGAGCACCGCGGTCTCCGTGCCCAGCTGCGTGATCGCGGTGAACGCGGCCCCCGGGTCTCCCCCGAGCAGGTCGCCCACGATGCGCAGGTGGGCGCTCGACGAGACGGGCAGGAACTCGGTGAGTCCCTGCACCAGGCCGAGGATGATCGCGTCGAACCCGCTGATGTCTGCCACGGGCGGTCACGATATCCCGCCGAGCTCGCGGAACCGCCTCGACGCGAGGCCGACCTGCTGGGTCGTCCTACTAGGGTGACGCCCCATGGAGCATCGTCACGTCGGCCGCACGGGCCTGCGCGTCTCGCGCATCGGGCTGGGCACCATGACCTGGAGCCGCGACACCGACGAGCACGAGGCCGCCGAGCAGCTCCGGGAGCTCGTCGCCGCGGGCGGGACGCTCGTCGACACGTCCGCGTCCTACGCCGAGGGGGGTGCGGAGGAGCTGCTCGGTTCGCTCGTCGGGACGGTGGTCGGCCGCGACGAGCTGGTGCTGTGCACCAAGGCGGGCGTGCGCAGGACCGCGGCGGGCCCGGTCGTGGACGCGTCGCGCGGCGGTCTGCTCGCGTCGTTGGACGCGTCGCTCGCCCGCCTCGGCACCGACCACGTCGACCTGTTCCTCGTGCAGTCCCCCGACCCCCGCACGCCGCTCGAGGAGACCGCCTCGGCGCTGCGGCAGGCGGTCGTGTCCGGCCGCGCCCGGTACGTGGGCGTCGCGAACCACGCCGGCTGGCAGGTCGCGCTGCTGGCCGGCCTGCTCGACGACGTGCGTGACCGCGTGGGCCTGACCGCCGTCGAGATGGAGTACTCGCTGCTGCAGCGCGGGATCGAGCGCGAGGTCGTGCCTGCGGCGCGCGCCGTCGGCACGGGCGTGCTGGCCTGGTCGCCACTCGGCCGCGGCGTGCTCACCGGCAAGTACCGGCGCACGGTGCCCGCCGACTCGCGCGCGGCCTCGCCGCACCTGGCCGGCTTCGTCCAGCCGTACCTCACCGCATCCGCTTCCGCGGTCGTCGACGCCGTCGTCATGGCGGCGGGCGGCCTGCAGCGTCAGCCGCTCGAGGTCGCGCTGGCGTGGCTCGCCCGACGTGAGGTGGTGGCCAGCACGATCGTCGGCGCGCGCACGGCGAGCCAGCTCCGCGGCGCGCTCGCGTCGCTCGACCTCGAGCTGCCCGACGAGCTCGTGCAGGCGCTCGACGACGTCTCGGCACCCGCGCTCGGCT
>NZ_LFKW01000133.1:13527-27088 GCF_001040865.1 Cellulomonas sp. A375-1
GCCCGCCCCGCGGGGACGAGCACCACCGGCGACGCGGGTTCGCTGCTACTTCGTGACCACCAGGCTCGCCGTGGCGCCGCTGGCCGCGGCGTACGTGGTCGAGCCGAGGTACTTCACCGAGAGCTTCCACGTGCCCTTCGCCAGCTTCGGCAGCGTGAGCGTGGCCTTGCCCCCGACGAGAGTCGCGGTCGTGCTCGTCGAGCGGCCGCCCTTCGAGACCGTGAGGGTGACCTTGCCGGTCGCCTGGACGAGACCTGCGGGGGTCGTGACCGTCACGGTCGCCTTGCCCTTGGCCTTCGAGGTCGGCTTCGTCGTCACCTTCGCGGCGACCCGGGAGACCTTGCCCTTCGTGATCGTCAGGGTGCGGGTCGCCGTCGCTCCGGCCACGTTGGCGCTGCCCGCGTAGGTCGCCTTGAGCGAGTACGACCGCACCGCGAGCGAGGCCGGCAACGTGAAGACCACCTGGCCGGACGAGAGCGTCGCGGACCGCGTCGACCCCGCGCCGGCGAGCGTGACCTTGCCGGCGGCGGACTTCCCCGCGGAGTCGGTGACCTTGACCGTGACCTTGACGGCCTTGCCGTACGCGCTGCTCGTCACCGCCGTGATCGAGGCCTTGGCCGTCAGCTTCGTGACCGTCAGGGCGCGCGGCGCCGAGACCGACGACGCGTACACGCTGTCGCCGCTGTAGGTCGCTCGCACCGTGTACGCGCCGGAGGCCAGCGAGGCGGGGACGGTCAGCGTCGCCGTGCCGGCGACGACCGGTGCGCCGATCACGCCGCCCGGAAGGCCCTCCAGCGAGACCGTGCCTGTCGCGCCGTCGGTCACCGTCGCGGTGTACGTCACGGCCGTGCCGTACCGCGTCGAGGCCGCCCCGGTCAGGCTGACCGCCGAGGGCTTGCCGATCCGCAGCTCGGTGCTCGAACCCGCGATCGAGTAGCCCCGGCCGAGGTAGCGGACCGTCCACACGTCGCCGATCTGGTCCGACGCGATCGTCGGAAGGGTGATCGAGGCAGAGCCGTCGCGCTTGAGCGCGACGGGCGCACCGACCGGCTCACCGGCCTGGTCGAGCACGACGACCGAGCCCGCGGGCCGCCCCGTGCCGGTGCTGGGCGCGACGTTGGCGCCGCTCGTGTTGTTCGTCACGAACGGCGCGTAGCCGGCCGCGCTGACCTGGACGCCCAGCGTGGGGGTCGTCCCGGGCACCAGGTCGGTGGAGGCGACGCCGTCGACCGTCACGCTCGTGCTGCTCGTGTAGCGGGTCGAGCCGAGCGAGCCGAGGACGTCCGCGTACGCGGCGACGGCCTCGGAGGCGAAGTCCCGCGCGTTCGCCAGCCGGTCGCCGCCGGCCGCGAGGGTGCCGTTGAGCGTGGTCTCCGGCGTGTTGGGCAGGCTGCGTCCCGCGACGTACCAGTACTCGGTCATGTACTCGGTGTACGTGCCGTTGTCGTTGACGCGGATGGCCTGGTCGACGACCGGGGCCGGCTTGCCGAGCGCGTCCTGGTGGTTCCCGTGACGGACGAGCAGCGCGGGCACCTGCAGGCGGCGGGCCGACTGGATCGTCGTGCCGGTGTCGCCACCCGGGTAGTACCAGTTCGGGTTCGCGCCGGGCTCGCCCGCAGCCGCGTACTCCGCGGACGCGTTGTGCAGGTACGTGGAGAACAGGTCGCCGTAGAGGTACCCCGGGGCGAGGGTCTTGCCGTCGGTGACCGCCGGCACCCCGCTCGTGCGGATGTGGTCGTACGCCGAGCCCGAGTTGCTCACCGAGAAGAGCGAGAAGTCCAGGTTGTAGATGGTCTTGACGCCGCTGGCCTGCGCGTCGGCGTTGAGGTCCTTGATCACCGCACGCGTGTTGTGGCACCACGTACCGCCGAACAGCAGCGGGACGTCGCTGTCCGCGTACCGCGGGTCGCTCAGCAGGTGGATCGTCTCGGGGTACGTGAGCTGCTGGACGCGCCAGCCGTCGGTGGCGTCGGCGTCGCTCAGGATCTCACCGCCGTACTTGGTGGCGTCCGTGTACGTCGCGCTGTGGCGGCGGTTCGTCTCGTCCTTGTAGAACTCGAACTGCGTGCTCACGCTGAGGTCGGGGTGACCGGCCGTCCCGCCCGCGGCGAGCAGCGTCTCCTTGACGGCGTCCTCGTACGCGAGCTGCTCGGCGGGCGTGTCGAGGTCCGCAGCGGTCTTGGTGTCCGCGAGCGAGGCGACCACCCGGTCGTCGTTGCCGCTGCCGTCCCGGCGGTCCTTGTCGAGCACCACCAGGTAGGGACCCGTGACCTTGCCGTCCGTCCGGACGAACTCCGGGGTCGGGTCGGTGCCGTTGATGAGGTCGATCAGCGGGCCACCCGTGGTGGCGGTCGCGCCCTCGTTCTGCCAGTACGTCAGGCCGGCACCGGTCAGCCGGGTCGCGAGCTCGTCCCAGTCGAAGATGTTGAGCGCGTCGCCGTCGATGCGCGGGTTGAAGACGTAGATCTTCGGCACGCCGATGCTCGTCGCCGCGGCGTTGATGTGCGCGATCTCGGCCTGCGTGCTGGCGTCCTTCGGGTCACCGATGAGCACCGCGTAGCGGCCGGACTTGAAGCGCAGCAGGTACTTCAGGCGCTCGATCGAGATGGACTCGAAGACGTGCTGGCCACGCGCAGGAGCGAGCGCCGGGAAGACGTCGGCGAAGTAGTCGAAGTCGACGCTGGAAGCGATGGCGGGAGCCGCAGCGGTGGCCGCGGCGCTCGCGCCGGGGGCGAGAGCGACCGCGGGCGCGGTCGCCAGTGCGGCGACCACGATCCCGGCGATGCTGCGTCGCAAGGAGGAGCTGGACATGGGGAGTCGTCTCTTTCTCCCGCCCGGAGGCGGGGGGTCAGGTCAGGGAGAGCGGGTCAGCGGACGGGCTGGGCCGCGGGGGTCGACGGCCCGTCCACTCGTGCGGGTGGTGCGAACTGCCAGGTGACGCTGAGCTGGCCCGCCTCGGGAGCGACGTGCACCCCGGGATAGGCCGCGACGGGGGACGAGGTGGGGGCCGCTGCGACGGGGGTCCTGACGGGCGCCGCCGCGGGCACGGTGGCGAGAGCCGCGGTGGGTGCGGCCGCCGGTGCAGCGACCGACGCCGGCGTGAAGGCCGTCAGCAGCGGGTTGCCGAGCTGCAGCGGTGGCAGGGCGCCGGGCACCGGAGCCGGGCCGGCAGGCTCGTCCGCCGCGGCGGCAGACGACGCGCGACGGGAACCGCCGCGCGCGTAGTGGGACGCCAGGAGCAGGACTCCCGCGACGGCCAGTGCGCCGAGGATCACGAGGCCGGTCAGCGGCGGCACCGTCTCGGCCGACGTCGCCTCCGCGTCCTGCGCCGCCCCGACCGGCGACGCGGCCGCGACGGTGACGGGGCTCTCGGAGACGACCGTCCCCTGGTACGCGACGACGAAGTGGTGAGCACCCCGCGGGGCGTCGTCCGGAACGACCACGTCGGTGGCGAACGCGCCCTGCTCGTCGGTCGTGACGGTCGTGAGCCGGACCGGGTCGGAGTGCAGCTCGACGTCGAGGTCGACGCCCGCGGCGTAACCCGCTCCGGTCAGCGCGACGGTCGCACCGGGGACGACCTCCCCCGTCCAGGTCAGCGTGCCGACGACCGACGCGGGCGGCGTGCCGACCGTCACCGGCACCGACGGGGTGGAGGCCGCGGACTCACCGACGTCGTTCACCGCGCGGACCGCGGCGCGGTAGCTGCCGTCCGGCAGGTCCAGGAACTCGTAGGTGGTGGTCGCCGCGTCGACCTCGGCGCGGTTGCCCCCGCTGAGCAGGACGACGTAGCCCGTCACGCTGTCGAGGTCCACGTCGACCGACGGCTCCCACGTCACGACGATCGTCGTGCCGTCGACCGTGAGGGTCGGTGTGCCGGGTGCGGAGGGCGCTCCGGGCACGACGGCCTCGTCGGGATCGATCCCGAGGTCGTCGGACACGGGCGCCGCAGGAGCCGGGACGCCCGGCGCTGTCGTGGCACCGGGAGCGGGCGTGCTCGTCGGGGGCCTGGTCGCGCCCGGGGAGGGCGTCGTGCCGGGCACAGGCGTCCTGCCGGGCGCCGGGGTCGCACGCGGCGTGGGAGTCGTGCCGGGCGTCGGCGCCTTGGTCGGTGTCGGGCTCGCCGACGGCTTCGGCGTGGGCGACTTCGTCGGGGTCGGCGTCAGGTTGTAGTCGGACGGGAGGTTGTCCGCGTAGAGCACCTCGTCGGCCGCGCCCTGCCAGATCCCGGTGCTGGCGCTGCTCTGCACGATGCGCCCCTTGTACTTGGGGTTCTTCCCGTCGTACTCGTGGCACGTCGGGATCGGCTGGCACCACTTGTCCTCGGCGAGGTTGACGAGCGCGGCGCCCTTGTCGTCCTGGAGGCAGTGCTGGTCGTCGCCGCCATCGACCCACTCGACGGTGGCCGCGCTCGCGCGGGTCGCCTGCAGGACCGGCAGGCCGAGGGCGATCACGCCGACGACGAGCGCCGCGACCAGGGGCAGGCTCCGGCGGCCGAGCTGGAGAAGAGGGTTCACGAGGGGGCGCTTTCTACGGGAAGGGGGTGCGGGGGCACGGGGGGCGAGGACGGGTGCGGGCGGGTCAGCGGGAGCCGACGGGAACGCGCGGGCTGGGCTCGATCGCGCACGCGCCGACGGGCACGCCGCCCCAGAGGGCGTCGTCGTCGGTCGTCGCCGGGGACGCCGGGTTCGAGCGTTCCGGCGTCACGGGCTCCCCGAGGTCGACGGACCGGTCCACGGAGGAGCGGAAGATCGCGTCGTCCAGGCGGCCCTCCTTGCGCGCGACGATGGTCGCGGCGACCGCGGCCGAGGTCACGTTGTTCGTGGTCCGCGCCATGTCGGCGAGCGCGCTGATCGGCAGCGTCAGGATGATGACCTCGAGCGGGAGCCCCGCAGCGGCCAGCACGGTCGTCGCGGTGACCGTCGCGGTCCCGGGCACGCCCGCGGTGCCGATCGAGACGACGAGGCCGAGCAGCACCAGCACCGCGTAGTCACCGAGCCCGTACGGGATGCCGAGTGCGTTGACGCTGTACACGGCCAGGAGCACCGGCCAGATCCCGGCGCAGCCCGGCATCCCGATCGTCGTGCCGAGCGGCGCCGTGAAACCCGCGATCTCGGCGGGCACGCCGACGCGCTCCCGGAGCAGGCTCGTGGTGAGCGGCAGCGTCCCGGCGCTGCTCTGCGTCGTGAACGCGGTGAGCTGCGCGGGGAAGATCCGGCGGAAGAACGCGACGGGGCTCACGTTCGCGGACACCCGCAGGAACACGCCGTTCACGAGGTAGGTGTGGGCGAAGCAGACGACGAACGCGACGACGAGCAGCGTGAACAGCGGCCAGAGCTGGCTCGTGTCCGCCGAGACGGTCGACGTGAACGACGCCGTGAGGGCGAGCACCGCGTAGGGCGTGAGGCTGATGACGAAGCCGACCGCGCGGTAGATGATCTCGCGTGACGCCTCGACGAACGCCTTGAACGGGGCGACCTTCTGCGGGTTCTTGTCGGCCACCAGCGAGCACGAGACCGCCACGAGGATGCTCACGAGGATGATCGGGATGATGTTGTTCTCGGACACGTCCTTGACGATGTTCGTCGGGAAGAAGCCGATGAACACCGACGTGAACGGCTGCTGGACCGAGTCGAGCGACCGGGTGTCCACGTCCTGCGTGCCCAGGTGCGCGCCCTTGCCGAGCCCGACCAGCAGCGCCGTGCCGAGTGCGAGGAAGATCGCGACGAGGTTGAGGCTGAGCAGCCAGTAGACCGACCGTCCGCCGATGGTCCGCAGCTGCGACGTCGAGCCCAGCGACGTGATGCTCGACAGGATCGAGACGATCACGAGCGGGGCCACGATGGTCAGCAGCAGGTTGACGTAGACCCGGCCGAGTGGCTGGACGTACTCGACGTGGTCGCGGAACACCACGCCGACAGCGACGCCGAGGAACAGCCCGACGAACGTCAGCACGCTGAAGTTCACGCGCTTGCGTGCGAGGGCGAACAGGCCGGCGAACAGGCCGACGGTGACGGCGAGCGCTGCGGCGTCCCAGACGTTCACGGGGTGCTCCGATCGTGCGAGGGCAGCTCCCACGACCGGGGACGGTCAGGGAGTGCTCAGGGAGGGGGAAGGGCGTGCGGCGCGCGGGACGAGGCCTCGCGCACCGAGGTGACGACGTGCGTCAGAAGGCAGCGCAGGAACATCGACGGAGTCGGTGCTCGTTCGCACACCTCACGCCCGTGCTCCTCGTCGTCGGCAGGCGCCGATCCCGCGGCGCCCGTGCTTGCCGTCGTGCACGCGCACGACGGCCTGGTCCTCACCCGGGGCACCCCACCACGGACGGAGGGTTGCCGGTCTCCCAGCCGGGGCTTGTCGGAGACGCTCGTGACCTGGTCTTCCACGACCGGATCGGCTTATGCCGACTATACCGGTCGCTTTTTCCTTGCAGGCTCTTTCTAGTGACGACGGGAGCGCGGTGTCAACAACCGGGACCCGGTGGTCCGCACTCCGAGACGCTTGTCACCCGTTCGGCCGCACCGTGGGGACCTCCCGCTCGCACCCTTGACGTGCGGCGCCGCGGGGTCAGCGCGCGGGTTCGACCTCGTCGTACTCGTCGTCGCCCGCCCAGTCGCCCTCGGCGTCCTCGGACTCGTCGTCGCCACCCTCGACGTCGTCGTCGAAGTCGTCGTCCTCGTCGTCCTCCTCGGCGAGGTAGAACGGCGTGGCCTCACCGTGGACAGTCCCGAGGGCGTCGTCGTACACCTCGAAGGCGTCGGCCAGGACGTCGTACGCGTCGTCGACCGCGGGGTCGTCCTCGCCCTGGCGCGCGACGACAGCGTTGTAGTGCGCCTCGAGCGCTGCGACGAATCGGTCCAGCGCGGCACGGGGGTCGACGGTCATGTCCGAACGGTACCGCCGCGACGGGGTGCCCGGCAGGACCGAGGGCCGCCACCACTCCCCCGCAGCGTGCGACCCGCCTCTCGGCGTACGCACGGCACCCCGCGACGCGGTGCACAATGGGCGCCACGCGAGTCGGCAACGGGAGGGTGGCGGATGACCGTCGAGACGCGTCAGCGACGCCGGGACTGGGTCGCGCAGGGTGGGCAGTACGAGTACCGGGTCCTGGTCCTCCCCCGGACGACCAGCCGCAACGACGTCCAGCGCATGCTCGTCGAGCACGCCGAGTACGGGCGCTGGGAGCTGGCCCGGTCGGTGCTCTACGTGGGTGGCGAGCGACGCGTCTGGCTGCGGCGCAAGATCCTGCGGGTCCGCAGCACGCTCGACTGACCGCCGGCCCGCCTGCGACGACGACGCCCCAGCGGGCACAGCCCGTCAGCAGGTCGACAGGAGCCGGTCCAGGACGCGCGTGCCGAACTTCAGGGCGTCGATCGACACGCGCTCGTCGACGCCGTGGAACATGCCCGCGAAGTCGAGGTCCGGGGGCAGGCGCAGGGGCGCGAACCCGTAGCCCGTGATCCCCAGCTGCGAGAGCGACTTGTTGTCCGTCCCGCCCGAGAGCATGTACGGCAGCACGGCGGCCCCGGGGTCCTCGGCGAGCAGGGCGTCGGTCATCGCGTCGACCAGCGAGCCCGTCGTCGGCGCCTCGAGCGCCACGTCGCGGTGGATGTCCTCGATGCGCACGTGCGGGCCGGCGAGCCGCTCGATCGTCGCGCGGAACTCGTCCTCGCGGCCCGGCAGGAAGCGACCGTCCACGGCGGCCTCCGCGCGTCCGGGCACGACGTTCGCCTTGTAGCCCGCGGTGAGCTGCGTCGGGTTCGACGTGTGCCGCAGGGTCGCGCCGACGAACCTGCTCGCGGGGCCGAGCGCGGCGACCAGCGCGTCGATGCCCTGCTCGTCGTACGGGTCGAACGGCAACCCGGTGAGGTCCGCGACGCCTTCCAGCAGCGCACGGACCGTGGGCGTGAGCTCGAGCGGCCACGTGTGGCGACCGATCCGCGCGACTGCCTCCGCCAGGTGCGTCACGGCGTTGTCGGGCGTGACCTGGCTGCCGTGGCCCGCGCGCCCCTCGGCGACGAGCCTCAGCCAGGCCAGGCCCTTCTCGGCCGTCTGCACGAGGTACGCACGCCGCCCGGCGACCGTGACCGAGAAGCCGCCGACCTCGCTGATCGCCTCGCTCGCGCCCTCGAAGATCTCGGGCTTGTGGTCGACGGCCCAGTGCGCGCCGTACGTGCCGCCGGCCTCCTCGTCGGCGAACATCGCCAGCACGACGTCGCGCGCCGGCTTGCGGCCCTCGCGCGCCATCTGCCGCACGACCGACAGGATCATCGCGTCCATGTCCTTCATGTCGACCGCGCCGCGGCCCCACAGCAGGTCGCCGTCGACGTGGCCCGCGAACGGGTCCACCGTCCAGTCGTCGGCCTGCGCGGGCACCACGTCGAGGTGACCGTGCACGACGAGCGCCGGCCGGCTGCGGTCCGCGCCCTCGATCCGCACCGCGAGGCTCGTGCGCCCCGGCGCGCTCTCGAACACGTCGGGCTCGAGCCCGACGTCGCTCAGCAGCGTCGCCGTGTACTCACCGGCCGCGCGCTCCCCCGGCCCGGAGCCGTCCCCGTAGTTCGAGGTGTCGAACCGGATGAGGTCGCGGCAGATGTCCACGACCTCGTCGGCGGCGGTCGGCTGGGGGTTGCGGGGCTCGGTCGTCGGCACGCGCCCACCGTACCCGCGCGCGCGGACGGCCCCCGACGGCAGCGGGGCCGCCCGCGCACGACGACTCCGCCGCTAGACCGTGGCGGCCGCCGTCAGGCCGCGACGCACCAGCAGCGGCTCGATCTGCGGGTCACGGCCGCGCAGGTCGCGGAACGCCTGGAGCGGGTCGATCGAGCCGCCCCGGCCCAGCAGCTTGGCACGGAACGCGTCACCGTTCTCCCGGCGCAGGCCACCGTTCTCGCGGAACCACTCGACCGTGTCCGCGTCGAGCACCTCGGACCAGATGTAGGAGTAGTAGCCCGCCGAGTAGCCGCTCGAGAACACGTGGTTGAAGTACGCGCTGCGGTAGCGCGGCGGCACGGGCGCGAACGCCACCCCCGCACCCTCGAGCGCCGCGGCCTCGAACGCCTCGACGTCGTCGGGGTCCGTGGGCACCTCGTCGGGCGACAGGCGGTACCAGGCCTGGTCGAGCAGCGCCGCGGCGAGGTACTCCGTGGTGCGGAAGCCCTCGCCGTCCTGGCGGCCCGCCAGGAGCGTCTCGACCCACGCCGCGGGCATCGGCTCCCCCGTCTCGTGGTGCACCGCGAACGCCTGCAGCACCTGCGGCTCCCATGCCCAGATCTCGTTGACCTGCGAGGGGTACTCGACGAAGTCGCGCGGCACCTCGGTGCCCGACTGCGACGGGTAGCGCACGGCCGAGAGGAGGCCGTGCAGCGCGTGACCGAACTCGTGGAACATCGTCGTGACCTGGTCCCACGTCAGCAGCGTGGGCTGGCCGTCGGGCGGCTTCGGGATGTTGAGGTTGTTGACCACGACCGGCGGCTCGTCGAGCAGCGTCGACTGGTCGACGAGGTTGTTCATCCACGCGCCGCCGCGCTTCGACTCGCGCGTCCAGTAGTCCGCGAGGAACAGGCCGAGACCCGAGCCGTCGGTGTCGAAGACCTCGAAGACGCGCACGTCGGGGTGGTAGCCGACGAGGTCGGTGCGCTCCGCGAACGTCAGCCCGTACAGCGCGGTCGCGGCGCGGAACACGCCCTCGTGCAGCACCCGGTCGAGCTCGAGGTACGGCCGCAGGGCCGTCTCGTCGAGCGAGCGGGCCTGCGAGCGCACGCGCTCGGCGTAGTACGCCCAGTCCCACGCCTCGAGCGTCGCGCCGGGCTCGTCCTGCTGGAGCGCGACGGTGAGCTCGACGGCCTCGGCGCGCGCGTTCGCGACCGCCGCGGGGGCGAGCCGGCCCAGGATGTCCGCGACCGCCTCCGCCGACTTGGCCGTCGCGTCCTGCGCCACGTAGGCGGCATGGTGCGGGTAGCCCAGGAGCTGGGCGCGCTCGGCGCGCAGCCGGGCCAGCTGCAGCAGGGTCGGCCGCGTGTCGTGCTCGCCGCCCAGGCCGCGGCCCACCGACGCGCGGTGCAGCCGCTCGCGCAGGCGACGGTCGCGCAGCGTGACGAGCTGCGGCTGACCCGTCGGCAGCTGCAGCTCGAGGAGCCAGCCGCCGTCGTGGCCGCGCTCGGTCGCGGACCGGGCCGCCGCCGAGCGCGCGTCCTGCGGCATCCCGTCGAGCTCGGCCTCGTCGGTCACGAGAACCGCGGCGGCGTTGGTCGCGGCGAGCACCTCACGGCCGAAGACCGTCGCCAGCGTGGTGATCTGCGCGTTGAGCTCGCGCAGGCGGTCCTGCGCGGTCTCGTCGAGGCGGACCCCGGCGCGCACGAACGTGGTGCGGGTGCGCTCGAGCAACCATGCGGTGTCGGGCTCGAGCGTCAGCGCGCCCGACGCGACCTGCGCGTCCAGCGCCTCGAGGCGGGCGAACAGGCGGGCGTCGAGGTGGATGGCGTCCAGGTGCGCGGCCAGGCGCGGTGCGACCGACTCCTCGAGCGCGTCGAGCTCGGGTGTCGAGTCGGCGCTGGACTGGTTGAAGAACGCCACGAGCACGCGCTGCAGGGTCCGGCCGGAGCGCTCCAGGGCGACGAGCGTGTTCTCGACGGTCGGCTCGCTCGGGTCGGTCGCGATCACCTCGACCTGCGCGCGGTGCTCGGCCATGCCGTAGTCGATCGCGGGCTCGTAGTGCTCGGTGCGGATCCTGCGGTAGTCGGGCAGCCCGTACGGGAGCGACGACGGGGCGGCGAACGGGTTCTCGGCATCCAGGGGCGCGCGCTTCATGCGGGCATCATCGCCCACCCGAGGCACGGACCGCAGGAGCACGGGTCGCGCGCGCCCAACGCGCTCCTCGGCGCCCGCGGTCAGCCGGAGACCCGTCGAGAGCACAGCGCCGACGACCTCGCGAGTCCCCGACGTCGTGACGTCTCGGGCCGGATCCCCATCGTTCGGCACGCTCGGGGAGGAGGGGCTCGCGTCAGGCCGTCGGCGGCGGCTGGATGACGATCGCGGTGGTGCGCGCTCCGGCCTCCCGCGCCGCGGCGACGACGTGCTCGACGTCGACGAGCGGCCCCTCGACGAGCACGGGCTGCCCGAGCGCCGACTCCCCCGACCAGCTCACAGCCGCGTGCGGCGGCGGGCGGAACGCGACGTCGCCCGGCAGGTGCATCACCGCGGCCGCGCGCACGCCGAGGTCCTCAGCTCGTCGCACCACGACGCCCGACACCGCCGCGAGACGCTCGGCCGCGCGCACGATCTCGCGCTGACGCCGCCCGGTCGTGCGGAACGTGACCGTCACCAGACCCTCGTCCGGCCCGGCGTCGCTCGTCGCGAGCGCGTCGAAGCTCACCCCGCGCGTCGCGAAGACGGCCGTGAGCGCGGCGACCGTCCCCGGCCGGTTCGCCCCGCGCACGAACACGACCCAGCGCTCGTCGAACCCCTCGTCCTGGATGCTCATGCGACCCCTCCTTCGACCGGGACGAGGGCGGTGCCGTCGCCCGCCGTGGCGGTGAGCCACGGCTCGATCGACCGGCTGACGCGGTCGGCGACCGCGGCGAGCCGACGCTCCTCGTCGTCCGCGAGCGCCGGGAGCAGCACCTGCGTCCACCCCTCCGGCCCGAGCACGACCGGCACACCCAGGACGCCTTCGACAGGCTTCCCGGCGAGCTCCACCTCGCGGTCGAGCGCGACCTGGCCCGCGACGACGGTGTCGCGACCGTCGAGCACGGTGTCGATCAGGTCGATCGTCGCGCTGGCCGTGCCCGCGGCGGTCTTGGCGCCGCTCTGCTGCGTCATCCACGGTCGTGCGGCCACGCGGACGTCCGGGGGCCAGGAGTCGACGAGGCGGAACGCGCCCGCGAGGTCGTCGACCGCGGCGGTCGCGAGCGCACGCTTCGCGGCGGCGATCTCCTCGTCGTACGTCGCGAGCGTGCGCGCGCCGCGCACGCGCGCCACCTCCGCGCGACGCTCGGCGACGTCGAGCCCCGCGATGCGCACGGTCGACCACAGCGGCACAAGGTCGTCGCCGTGCTGCCCGACGGCGAACCCGCCGACGCGGTGCCGTCGCACGCCGATCGACGCGGCGACCTCACGGCGGAACCGCAGCGTGTCGAGCCACGCGCCCATCCCGATCACGCGGTGCCGCCCGAGCGCCTCGGCGAAGATCGCGACGCCGAGCTCGACGGGGTTGGAGACCACGACGACGACCTCGCGCCCGGAGCCGTGGCGGGCCAGCGCCTCGGCGTACGTGGCGAACACGCGCGCGTTGTCGGCCGCGAGCGCGCGGCGGTCGACAGGCACGCCCGGCTCGGTGCCCGCGGTGCGTCCGGCCGCGACGACCACGACGTCGGCCACGACGTCCGCGGGGTCGAGCGCCACGTCGAGCAGCGGGGCGTGCTCGTCGTACGCGTCGACCAGGTCTGCCGCGAGCCCGTAGGTGGCGCGCGACGACCGCCCGTCGGCGCGCCCGACGAGCTGCAGGCGGGAGGTCGCCGGCAGCACGCGCCGTTCGACCAGCTGCGTGCAGACCTGCCGGCCCACGTCGCCCGTCGCTCCCAGCACCGCCACGTCCATCCGGCGAGAGTAGGCGCCGTTCGTTGCGGGCGCGTGACGGGGATCGGCGGTCGGCCGCCGCGTCAGCCGGCCGCGAGCGCCTCGGCCACCGAGACGGACGGGTAGCCGTGCGCCGCGGCGACGGCGGAGTTGACGAGCCGCCCGCCGTGCACGGTCAGGCCGTTCGCGAGCGCGGGGTCGTCGGCGGCCGCCGCGCGCCAGCCGCGTGAGGCCAGCGCGTGCACGTAGGGCAGCGTGACGTTCGTCAGGGCGCGCGTCGAGGTGACCGGGACCGCGCCCGGCATGTTCGCCACGCAGTAGAAGACGCAGCCCTCGACGAGGTACGTCGGGTCGTCGTGCGTCGTGGGGCGGGTCGACTCGAAGCACCCACCCTGGTCGACGGCCACGTCGACGAGCACCGAGCCGGGCCGCATGCGCGCGACGAGCTCGTCGGAGACCAGGCGCGGCGCCCGCGCGCCGGGGACGAGCACGGCGCCGATCACCAGATCCGCCTCGGCGACCTCGCGCTCGAGCGTCCACCGGTTCGACGCGAGCGTACGGATCCTGCCACCGCTCGCGTCGTCGATCTCCCGCAGGCGCGCCATCGACACGTCGAGCACGGTGACGTCGGCCCGCATCCCCACCGCGATCTGCGCGGCGTGCCGCCCGACCGTCCCGGCGCCGAGCACGACGACCCGCGCCGGGTCCACGCCCGGGACGCCACCCAGCAGCAGCCCGGCCCCACCCTCGTTGCGCATGAGGTGGTACGCGCCCACCTGCGTGGCGAGGCGCCCGGCGACCTCGCTCATGGGCGCGAGAAGGGGCAGCGAGCCGTCGGGGAGCTGGACGGTCTCGTAGGCGATCGCCGTGGTGCCCGCGGCGAGCAGGGCGTCGGTCGCGGGGCGGTCGGCGGCCAGGTGCAGGTAGGTGAACAGCACGAGGTCGTCGCGCAGGTGGCCGAACTCGGCGGGAGTCGGCTCCTTGACCT
>NZ_LFKW01000133.1:27160-35405 GCF_001040865.1 Cellulomonas sp. A375-1
CTCCGCGCCCGCGGCGCGGTACTCGTCGTCGCCGATCGCCGATCCCGAGCCGGCCCCGGTCTGGACGAGGACCCGATGCCCGTCGGTCACGAGCTGGTGGGCGCCCGCGGGCGTGAGCGCCACGCGGTACTCGCGGTTCTTGGTCTCCTGCGGGACTGCGACGATCATCTCGGCTCCCTGGGTGCGTGGGCGGGGGTGTGCCCGGCGTGCGGGTGCGGCGCGCCGGGTCGCGGCGCTGCCGGTCCCAGCATCCTTCGTCGGCGAGCGTCGCGCGAGAGGATCACGGGGTGTTCCGCAAGAGCAGACCCGGCACCCCGAGCGGCTTCTTCGCGTGCGAGGCCGCGGGTCTCGAGTGGCTGCGGGCGGCCGCGGGGACTCCCGTCGTGCGCGTCCTGGACGTCGCCGAGGACCACCTGGACCTCGAGCGGCTCGTCGCCGTCCCGCCGAGTCGCGACGCGGCCGCGGCGTTCGGTCGTTTGCTGGCACGCACCCACGCGGCGGGCGCGCCCGCGTTCGGCTCGCCACCCGCGGGCTGGGACGGCGACGGGTGGTTCGGGCCGCTCGACGCACCGCTGACGATGCCCGCCGGGCGGCACGAGCGCTGGGGCGAGTTCCTCGCCGTGCGGCGGCTGCGACCGCTGGCGGCGCTGCTCCTCGGGATCGCACCGACGAGCGTGCTCGACAGGCTCGCGCGCGTCGCCGACCGCGCCGAGCAGGGCGCGTGGGACGACGACGAGCCGCCCGCTCGCCTGCACGGGGACCTGTGGGCCGGCAACGTCGTGTGGACGCGCGTGGGCGCGACGCTGATCGACCCCGCGGCGCACGGCGGGCACCGCGAGACGGACCTGGCGATGCTGGCGCTGTTCGGCCTCCCTCACCTGGACGAGGTCCTGGCGGCCTACGACGACGAGCGGCCCCTGCGCGAGGGCTGGCGCCGCCGCGTCGCGCTGCACCAGCTGTACCCCGTGGGCGTGCACGCGGTGCTCTTCGGCGGTCACTACGTCGCGCAGCTGGGCAGGCTCCTCGCGTCGCTGCACACCTGAGCAGCCGGGCGGGGCTCAGACGGGGGCGTCCTCGTCGCGGACCCGAGCGCCCTGAGGCCCCATGCCGTCGTCCGCCTCGTCGACCGTCATGGGCGGGTCCAGCGTGCGCAGCCGCGAGAAGATCGCCCACGCCACCGCGACGAGCGGCACGCTCACGACCGCTCCGAGGATGCCCGCGGTGAGCGTCCCGCCGGCGACCGCGAGCGCCACGACGACGGGGTGGATCGAGACCTGCTTGCCCATGACCAGCGGCTGCAGCACGTGCCCCTCGAACTGGCCGATGAGCGCGATCCCGACACCGACGAACACCGCCGACCACAACCCGTTGGCCGCGAGCGCGACGATCATCGCGATGACCATGGCGGCGGGCGCGCCGACGAGCGGGATGAACGCGCCGATGAACACGAGCACCGCGAGCGGCGCCGCGAGCGGCACCCCGAGGATCAGCAGCAGGACGAACGCGAGCATCCCGTCGGTCACGGCGATGATCACGGTGCCGCGCGTGTAGCCGGAGAACGTGTACCAGCCCGCGCCACCCGCCTGGATCCAGCCCTCACGGAAGCGCTCGGGCAGCTGGTTGAGGAACCACGTCCACATCTCGCGCCCGCGCGCCAGGAAGAAGACCGTGCAGAAGATCGCCAGCGCGAGCGACGTGAGCACCTCGACGACCGACCCGGCACTCTGCGCGGCCTGACCGGCAAGGTCACCAGCGTGGTCCTGCAGCCACTTCTGCCCGTCGTTGATCCACCCGGCGATCTGCTCGCTCGTGATGCGGAACGGCAGCTGGCCGCTCTCCAGGAACTCGACGATCTGGCCGAGCCCGTCGCTGAACCGGTCGGACAGGTCCTCCCACTCGTTCGCGACCGAGTAGCCCACGTACGTCAGGAGCCCGACGAAGAACAGCACACCCGTGAGGATCGCGACGCCCGTGGCCACGAACCTGGGCAGGAAGCGCGCGAGCAGCTCGACGAGCGGGCGCAGCACCGCGGTGAACACCAGCGCGAGGAACACCGCGATGAACAGCAGCTTGACCTGCGCCGTGGCGTAGAACACCATCCCGACGGCGATGACGACGACGATCGCGCGCCACGACGCCCCCGCGAGCGAGCGGAGCCAGCGCGGCGCGTCGTACTCCACCGCAGGTGCGTTGCGCCGCACACCCGCGACCCGACGGGCCGGTCGCGTGCCCTGCTGCGCTCCGGCACGCTCGCCGGGCTCCGCCATGCGTGACCCCTTCCGCTGCCTCGTCGGCGGCCGGAGCACTGCTGCGAGCCGCCGCCGTCTCGTCTCTGCCCGAGTCTGCCCCTCCGGGCCGATGCAAGCGCGGCCGACTCACCGTGCTATCTTTCTGCCGCACCACGGGGCGCCTCCGGGCTCCTCGATGGTCCACCTGTCCGGGTGGCGGAATGGCAGACGCGCTAGCTTGAGGTGCTAGTGCCCGTAAGGGCGTGGGGGTTCAAGTCCCCCTCCGGACACTCGTTGAGACAGCGAGCATGACGGCTCCGGGCTTCGGCTCGGGGCCGTTCGTGTCTGTGCCGGCAGTCACGACGTGCCGCGCGTCGGGCGTCATGCGTGCACCGTCCCCGTCTCGTCCCCGACGACGGCCGTGGAAGCCACCGGGGCGACGGAGGCGACGGCCCAGGCCGGCAGGTCGATGTCGATCTCGAGGACGCCCGACTCGGGGACCGGCACGGTCCACCGGCGCAGGTCGTCTGCGATCGCCTTCAGCTCGGCGGTCTGGGCGCGCGTGAGGTTGAGCGGCTCCCCCATCTGGTGCCATGCCTCGGCGGCGTTGCCGTGCTCCCAGTCGAGCAGCTCGACCTGGAAGACGGTCCCCGGCTCGAGGCCCGCGACGGTGTGGCGGACCCGCCGGGCGGTGCCGATCTCCTTGTACAGGCGCGCCGCGGCGTACGAGTCGTGCTGCTCGACACCGCGGGTGCCCATCTCGGCGGGGTAGTTGAGGAACACCGCGGACACGCGGCCGTCGTCGGACGACCGGGTGATCATGCCCTGCTCGTCCTGGTGCACGACACGGTCGCCCAGGCGGTTCAGCATCGCGACGGCATGGAACGTGGGCTTGTGGATGCCCTGCTCGTTGACGAACCCGAAGCCGCCGTGGAACGGGCCGAGCCCCGCACCGCCCTCCTCGAAGATGTCCGTGAACGTCCAGTAGGAGATCGAGTCCGCGAGCGCGGCGCCCTTCAGGAACGCACGCGTGATGTACGTCGCGGCGAAGAGGGTGTCGTGCGTGCGGTCCCGGCTCGACGGCGAGCTGGACCACTCGGTGATGTGCAGCTCGGCGTCGGGGTACGGGCTCGCCGCGATGAGCTCCTGCATCAGGCGCAGGTCCTGCTCGGTGGCGTCCACGTGGCGATGGATGGCCGTGAAGCCGCTGCCGGTGCCGTCGGCCGCGTAGTCCGTCGGGTACAGGTGGGTCGAGAGGAAGTCGACCGGGAGGTCCCGCTCAGCGCAGTAGTCGATGAGCTCACGGACCCAGACCGGCTGCCAGTCGAGCGCGTCAGGATCGGGTGCCCGGCCGGTGGCGAACTCGGCCGCGCGGTCGTAGGTCTCGCCGGCGTAGCGGGCGTCGGGCACGAACACGGACGTCGACGGGCCGCCCACCTTGAGCTGCGGGTCGATCGCCTTGAGCGCGCGCGCCGTGGCCTCGTAGAGCTCGAAGTACTCGGTGCGGGTGCCGGTCCAGAAGTGGGGCACCAGGTTGGGCTCGTTCCACACCTCGAACCGCCACTGCCGCACCTCGTCGAGGCCGTACCGCTCGATCCAGTGCCGCACCGTCTCGCTCACAAGGCGGACCCACTCCCCCATGTCGGTGGGCGGGCTGCAGTGCGCCTTCCACCAGAACAGCGTCTCGGTCTGCGTGGCCAGCTCCCGGGGCATGAACCCCAGCTCGACGAACGGGCGCGCACCCGCGTCGAGGATCGCGTCGAACACCATGTCCACGTAGCTGAAGGTGATCTGCGCCTCGGGCAGCACCTCCGGCGGGGCGAAGCCGCCGCCGTAGGTGGCGCGGTAGACGAACATGTCGTCGTGGAACAGGCCGTGGAACCGCACGAAGCGGACCCCCAGCACGTCCACGGCCTCACGGAACTGGGCCTGCCAGTCGGCGCGCAGCGCCTCGTTGGCGCGGCCCGCGCCCACGCACTGGTTCCACACGTGGTTCAGCGGTGCGTCCGACGGCGTCGCGCCGTCCACTCGCAGCTCGTCGAGAGCGTGCACTTCCTGCGGCATGGAGATCTCCTCTGGTCCACGCGGTGCCTCCTGGGGTCCGTCCCCGCCAGGCACCTCCCGATGGTGTGCTGACGGCCCGCGGCCGTCGATGTCGTCGCCGACCCGGAACCAGTCGACGTCCACGTGCCCGCCGGTCTCGGCCGTGGCGTAGCAGAAGATCGCGAACCGGTACCCGGTGAAGTGGTCGAGGCTGTACTCCATCGCCAGGTCGTCGCCGATCGGCGACCAGGCGGCACCGTCGAGCGAGTGGGCGAACGTGGCGCGGTCGGCGGCGTCCCGGAAGTCCACGTCCACGCGCAGCAGGACCGTCTCGGCCGTCAGCGGCACGGGAGCGCTGGTGAAGGCGACGCGCCCCTGCCGGTCGGCACGGCGCATCACGAGCCGCCGGGCGCCCTCGGCCATCTCGACCGCCACGTACCCGTACTTCTGCTGGTACGCGGACAGGCCGGCGACGTCGCCGTCCCGCATCGCGGAGACGTCCAGCGAGATCGCCGCGGCGCTCGTCGGGCCGCACGTGCGCTGGGTGAGCGTGTTGCGGGCGTCGAGGATGCCCGACGCGATGCTGCCCGTGGTCAGCCGCAGGTGGCCGGGCCGCTCGGTGAGCGACCAGAACCGGTTGTCCGGGTTGTGGTTCCACTGCCACGACAGCCCGAGGCTCGAGAAGTTCCACGCGTTCTCGTCCGACGCCGTCAGATCACCGGAGTCGGACGTGTTCCAGTAGCCGGCCGGCGTGGGCTGGTTGTCGAAGTCGTCCGAGACGAGGAGGTCGGTCGCTCCCGCCGACGGCGCCCCCGCGGAGACCGTCATGGCGTCGAGCGCGTAGACCGGCCACCCGTCCTCGTCCCAGGTCACGCGCGCGAGCTGCGGTGAGCGCCCGAGCGGCCCCTCGTCCTGGAAGAGCATGGCGTACCACTGCCCGTCAGCCGCCTGCACGACGCCCCCCTGAGCGACGCCGTCGCCCTGGCGTCCCTCGACCGACACCGCCTGGCTGAGCACCACCCTGCCCTCCCAGCTGCCGCCCTGGGACTGTGGCGTCAAGGACGTCGACCGCCACACGACCTGCTGGCGGAGCCCGTCCGTCGGCCACTCGATCATGAAGACGTAGTAGTGGTCGCCGACCTTGTAGGCGTGCGCACCCTCGGCGCTCAGCCCGCTGGTCTGGTCGACGTCGGCGTCCTCGACGAGCCGTGTCGCCGGGCCGTCCCAGACGAAGGTTCCTGAGTCGTCCCGGCCGAGCCGGCGCAGGTCGATCACTCCGCTGCCGTAGACGAGGTAGGCGTCCTCGTCGTCGAACAGGAGCGACTGGTCGTGCGCGTAGCCGTCGAGGACCGACCTCGTCCACGGCCCGTGCTCGATGCTCGGCGTCGCGTAGACGTACGTCTTCTGGGTGGTCAGGCTGCCGACCGAGACGTAGAACGTGCCCTCGTGGTACCGGATGCTCGCGGCCCAGGTGCCCTGCCCGTAGGCGTTCTCCCCGTTCCGCAGAGCAAGCGCGTCCGTGTCGTCGAGGATCGGGCCGGTGTAGCCGACGATCGACCAGTGCACCAGGTCGCTCGAGCGCAGGATCGGCACGCTCGGCGCGAAGTACATGGTGGTGCTGACCATGTAGTAGTGCCGACCGTCGTGGACGACGTCCGGGTCGGGGACGTCCGCGAAGATGACCGGGTTCGCGATGGTCAGCGCCCGGTCGCCACGTCCCGTCAACGCAGGCCCAGACTGACGGTGACGTAGGAGTGGGCGGGGAGGTCGACCTCGAGCCCGCGCGCGTGGGGCCGCACACCGTGGTGCGCGGTGGGCGCGACGGCGTCGAGATGCTCCGGCGTGTTGTGCGCGTCCAGGACGGGTGCGGTCAGCACGCGCGCCTCGTACCCGACGACGTCGCGGCCGCGCAGGTCGAGCACGACCGTGCGGTCGGCGTCGATGTCGAGGTTCGACAACGAGACCAGCGCGGTGTCGCCCTTGACCGAGGCGGACGCCGACACCAGCGGGAGCTCGGTCCCGTCGGCGGTCCGCGTCGGCACGCCCCGCAGGTGCACGGCGAGCGCGGCGGCGTCATGGTGCCCGACGTTCATCGCGAACACGTGGTACGTCGGGGTGAGCACCAGCGCGCCCGTGTCGGGATCCGTCAGGACCATGGCCTGCAGCACGTTGACGGTCTGCGCGACGTTCGCCATCACGACCCGCTCGGCGTGCCGGTGGAACGCGTCGAAGTGCACCGACGCGACCAGCGCGTCGCGCAGCGTGTTCTGCTGGTACAGGAAGCCCGGGTTGGTGCCCTGCTCCACGTTCCACCAGGTGCCCCACTCGTCGACGACCAGGCCCACCTTGCGGTGGGGGTCGTAGCGGTCCATCACCGTCGAGTGGCGAGTGAGCAGCTCATCCATGCGGCGGGCCCGGGCCATCGTCGTGTACCACTCGTCGGTGCTGAACCCGGTGGCGTCGCCCTTGTCCGCCCACGAGCCCGACATCGTGTAGTAGTGCAGCGACACGGCCTGGAACGGCCGGGCGGGCTCGGCCGGGTCTGCCGCCAGGTCGTCGAACGAACGCATCAAGGTCTCGGTCCAGTGCAGGTCCGCCTCGTTCGCGCCGGCCGCGACCCGGTACAGGGCGTTGCCCCCGTGGTTGCGCGAGTAGGTGGCGTAGTGCCGGGCCAACGACGCGAACTGCTCCGCACGCAGGTTCCCGCCGCACCCCCACGCCTCGTTCCCCAATCCCCAGAACGGCACGCGCCACGGCTCGTCGCGCCCGTTCGCGCGGCGCAGCGCCGCCATCGGCGAGTCGTCCGCCCGGGTCAGGTACTCGACCCAGTCCGACATCTCGGCCACGCTGCCGGACCCGACGTTCCCCGACACGTACGGGTCCGCCCCGAGCAGCTCGCACAGGTCCATGAACTCGTGGGTGCCGAACGCGTTGTCCTCGACGACGTCGCCCCAGTGCGAGTTGACCATCCTGGGCCGCTGGTCGCGCGGGCCGACCCCGTCGCGCCAGTGGTAGTCGTCGGCGAAGCAGCCGCCCGGCCAGCGCAGGTTCGGGATCCGCAGGTCGCGCAGGGCCGCGACGACGTCGGACCGGATGCCCCGCACGTGCGGGACGGGCGAGTCCTCTCCGACCCAGAACCCGCCGTAGATGCACCGGCCCAGATGCTCCGCGAAGTGCCCGTACACGTGCCGGCTGATCGTCGCACCGGGCAGGTCGAGATCGATGATCGCTGTCGTGGTGGTCGTCGTCTCGCGGACTGCCGTGGAGGCAGGCGGAGGCACAGGGGTGCTCACGAGGGTGGTCTCCTTTGACCGGGTAGCGACGTGGGTGACGCGACGAGCAGCTCGCTCGGGTGTGGCTAGGCGTCGCCGCGAGTGGATCCACGCACGACGAGGCGGACGGGTGCGACGACGTGCTCGGCAGGGCCGGTCCAGCCCGACATCTGGCGGTGCAGCAGTCCGACCGCCGCCTCGGCCACGCCCTCGTGGTTGGCGTCGACCGACGTGATGCCCGGAGGGACGAAGCGCGACATGTCGAGGTTGTCGAACCCGGCGAGCTGGACGTCGTCGGGCACACGGAGCCCGGCGTCCGCCAGGGCGGACAGGGCTCCGAGCGCGACCATGTCGGTGACGGCGAAGACCCCGTCGAACGGCAGCCCCGAGGCGATGACCTCGAGCATCGCGTCGCGACCACCGAGAGCCGTGTAGTCGCTCACGGGCACGACGTAGGCCGGGTCGGGGGCGAGCCCGGCCTCGCTGCACGCGTGCTCCCACCCGACTCGGCGGTCCGTCGTCATCATGTGCGCGGCGTCGAACGAGCATCCGAGCGCCAGGATGCGGCGCGATCCACGCTCGATCATGTGCGCCGTGGCGAGGCGGGCACCCGACTCGTTCGCCAGGCGCACGTGGTTGAGGTGGTCGGGGACGTCGCGCTCGCCCAGCAGCACGATCGGCTTGGCGGTGCGCACCCGCCCC
>NZ_LFKW01000133.1:35496-72943 GCF_001040865.1 Cellulomonas sp. A375-1
GACACCGTCGTAGATCTGGAGCCGCGCGACGGTCAGCGCCTCCATCTCCTGCTGCGCGTTGGCGCTCGTCCGTTCGAGGACGAGGTGACGTCCCTGCGCCTCGATCAGCGGGGCGACCTGGTCGGCGAGCTCGCCGAAGTAGTCATGGAAGCTCGGGACGACGAAGGCGACGGTGTCGGTCCGTCCGGCCCGCAGGTGCCGGGCCGTCAGGTTGACCTCGTACCCGAGGGACTCGACGGCCGCCATGACACGGGCGCGCGTCGGCTCGCCGACGGGAAGGCGCTCGTTCAGGACGTTCGACACCGTCATCACCGAGACGCCGGCGGCGCGAGCCACGTCGGCCATCCTCACCACGGGGGTCTCCTTCCCGCGACGTCGTGCCGGTCCGGCGCTCGTCGGGCTGCGGGCCCCGGCCACACCGCCGGAGCGCGCTCAATATATCGATACAACGCCAGACGGCAAGACCCACTTCACCGGAACCAGCAGGCGATACTTTCGGTGCACCTCCCTCGACAGACACGCGCCTCGCCTGGCCGCGGGCACGCCGGGACGCAAGTGCCGAGGTCGCAGCGCGTCCCAGGTGGTCCGCCTGCCGCCCCAGGCGGCTCCCGAAAGTGGCCGTGATCATATCGAGACTTGCGGGGGCTTGACGGCTCGCGAGGGGCGTCTCTACTTTAACGCTAAAATCCCGCCGGGATAAGGACGCGACGACTCAACGCGTCCGATGTGCACGGGTTCCAGTCAACGTCGACCGGAACTGTTCTCAAGGGAGAGACCTCGGTGCGTACCTCACGAACGAAGTTGTCAGCTCTTGCCCTGGTGGTGGGCGTGTCCGTGGGACTCGTCGGATGTACCGCCGACGACGGCCCCGAAGAGGGCCCCACGACGGCCGCCGTGATCCCCGAGGGGGATCTCGCGGACAAGTCGGGAACGCTGACCCCCAGCAACCCGACGACCCTCACGACCTGGATCACGACGGCCTCCCAGGCCCCGGCCGCCGACAACAAGATCACCAAGCTGCTCAAGGAGAAGCTCGGTGTCACGCTGGAGTACGAGATCGTGACTCCCGACAACGTGGACCAGAAGATCGGTGTCATGCTCGCGGGCGGCCAGTACCCCGACCTCGTCGGGACGACGGACCTGAAGATGCGTCTCCTCGAGGGCGGCGCTCTCCTGCGACTGGACGACATGCTGGCCACCGGGGACTACCCGAACCTCGCCACGCACGTCGAGGACGACATCAAGAAGATGAGCTACTCGGGTGAGGAGGTGGACCCCGGGCTGTACATCTTCCCGAACTACAACCGCTTCTACGGCGAGGTCACGGGCGGCACCTACTACGGCCCCGCGTTCTGGATCCAGAAGCGTGTGCTCGAGGACGCCGGGTGGCCGGACCTCAGCAACATGACGCTCGACCGCTACTTCCAGCTCATCGCGGACTACCAGGCGAAGAACCCCCAGACCGAGGGCGCCCCGACCGTGGGCTTCGAGGTCCTGGCGTCGACCGGCCGTGAGTGGGGCATGACGAACCCGCCGGCGCTCCTGGCGGGCTCCCCGAACAACGGTGGCGTCATCGTCGACGACAGCAACAACGCGGAGATCTACGCCGACAAGGACATCGCGAAGGACTTCTACAAGGTCCTCAACGAGCAGTACGCCGCGGGTCTCGTGGACCGCGAGTCCTTCACCCTGACGTTCGACCAGTACGTCGCGAAGCTGGCCACCGGCGCCGTCCTCGGCATGCACGACCAGGGCTGGGACTTCCAGACCGCGACCGACTCGCTGCGCAGCGCCGGCAAGGACCAGTACACCTACGTGCCCCTCATGCCCGTCTACGACGGTGCTGAGCCCTGGTACGCCGACCGCCCCGTCATGAACACCAACCAGGGCTTCGGCATCTCCGTCTCCAGCAAGCAGCCGGAGAAGGCGCTGAAGTTCCTCGACCTGATGCTCAGCGAGCCCTGGCAGAAGACGCTCTCCTGGGGCATCGAGGGCGAGGACTACCAGATCGGCGACGACGGCCTGTTCACGCGCACGGAGGAGCAGCGGGCCAACGCCCGCGACCTCACCTGGCGGGCGTCCAACCGTCTCGAGGCGCTGCTCGACGTCCTGCCCAAGCACAACGGCCAGTTCTCCGACGGCAACGCCTACAGCCCCGACGACCAGCCCGCCGAGTTCTTCGCGACGCTGACCGACTACGACCGTAACGTCATGGAGAAGTACGGCAAGAAGACCTGGCTCGAGTTCATGAACCCGCAGCCGGAGAACCCGAAGTACTACCCGGCGTGGAACATCACGCTCTCCGACGACGCCAACCAGGTCAACCAGCAGCTGACCGACGCCAACGTGCAGAACCTGCCGAAGATCATCGCCGGTGCCCCTGGCGACTTCGAGGCGAGCTGGAAGGCCTACGTCGACACCATCAAGAAGATCGACGTCAAGGTGTACGAGGACGCGATCAACGCCGGCATCCAGGAGCGTCTCGCCAACTGGTGACAGTCCGCAAGCGGTCGTGGTGGGGGGCACGGGCCCCCCACCACGACACGTTCTCGAGGACCACCCACTGCTTCTGACGACGAGGTTGGACAGATGACGGACGCACCGGTGAGGAACCTGATGACCGCCCCCGGGCCCGAGCCGGCCGCGGAGCCTGCGAGCAGCTCACGGGCTCAACGCCGCAAGGCCCGGACGCGGGCACCCAAGGAGCCGAAGCGCAAGATCACGTGGGACAGGATCAAGGCGCAGCGGGTGCTGCTCCTCATGGCCGTCCCGCTGCTGATGTACCAGATCCTGTTCAAGTACGTCCCCGTCTACGGCTGGGCGATCGCCTTCCAGGACTACAAGCCGGGTCGCGGCAACATCTGGAACCAGGAGTGGGTGGGCTTCGAGAACTTCGTCGACCTGTTCACCGGTGTCAACGGTGAACGGTTCCGCCGGGTCGTGGTCAACACGCTGGGACAGTCCGTCCTGACCCTGGTCGTCGGGACCCTGGGGGCCATCGTCCTGGCGCTGCTGCTGAACGAGGTCAAGAACGCCCCGTTCAAGCGGATCATGCAGAACATCACGTACATGCCCCACTTCCTCAGCTGGGTCATCGTGGCGAGCCTGGCGTCGGTGGCGCTCTCCCTGCCCTCCTCCGGCGGGTTCATCAACCAGGGCCTCATGACCCTGGGCATCGTCCAGGAGCCGATCCTGTTCCTGACCGAGCCGAACCACTTCTGGGGCATCGTCGCCGGGACCAGCCTGTGGAAGGAGCTGGGCTGGAACACGATCCTCTACCTGGCCGCGATCACCGCGATCGACCCGAGCCTGTACGAGGCCGCCGAGGTCGACGGAGCGGGCCGCTACCGCAAGATGTGGAACATCACGCTCCCGGGCATCAGGCCCACGATCGTCGTGCTGCTCATCATCAACAGCGGCTGGATCCTGTCCACCAACTTCGAGCTGCCGTACTTCCTGGGCAACGGCCTGATCTCCGAGACGGCCGAGACCATCGACGTCTTCGTCCTGCGCTACGGCTACCAGCTCGGCAACTACTCCCTCGCCGTCGTCGCGGGCATCTTCAAGACCGTCGTCGCCATCATCTTGGTGGGCTCGGCGAACATGGCGGCCAAGCGCCTCAACCAAGAGACCCTGGTCTAGGAGGACGTCATGTCAAGCACCACTGTCGTGAAGCCTCCGGCGCGGCGCGCGTCACGAAGCGGGTCACCGCGTCGCGCGTGGACGACCGAGCGCATCATCTTCACCACGCTCAACACGACCTTCCTGGTGTTGCTCGCGACACTCATGATCTACCCCCTGCTGAACACGCTCGCCATCTCCCTGAACGACGGCATGGACGCCGTCCGCGGCGGGATCGGCATCTGGCCACGGGTCTTCTCGCTGAAGAACTACGAGGTCGTGCTCAACATGGACTCGATCTATCAGGCGTTCGTCATGAGCGTCCTGAAGACGGTCGTGGTCGTGGCGACGAACTTGCTGTTCACCTCGATGCTCGCCTACGCGCTCAGCCGCAAGGAGTTCATCTTCCGCCGCCCGATCACCCTGATCTTCGTGCTGACGCTGTACTTCGACGCCGGGCTGATCCCCAACTACCTGCTCATCAAGGACCTGGGGATGCTGAACAGCTTCCAGGCCTACTGGGTGCCGACGATCATCAGTGCGTTCAACCTCATCATCCTGCGCACGTACATGAAGTCGATCCCCGACGAGATCACCGAGTCGGCACGGATCGACGGCGCGGGCGAGTTCCGCACGTGGTGGCAGATCATCATGCCGCTGTGCAAGCCCGTGCTGGCCGTGGTGGGTCTGTTCGTGGCCGTCGGCAGCTGGAACGCCTGGCTGGACACCCTGCTGTACAACTCGGGCGACCCGGCGCTGACCACCCTGCAGTACGAGCTGCAGAAGCTGCTGGCGAGCTCGATGAACGCCGGCGCGAACTCCGCGAACACCGCGGCCAACGCGGCCTCGGTGGGAAGCGGCGGGCAGCTCACCACACCGATCGCGCTGCGGTCGGCGATCACGATGGTGGCGGCCGTCCCCATCCTGCTCGTCTACCCGTTCCTGCAGAAGCACTTCGTGTCCGGTCTCATGATCGGCTCCGTGAAGGGCTGACGGGCGTCGGCCTCCCGCGCACCGCGGGAGGCCGACCGCGTCCTGGCGACCCACCACGTCCGCGCACTCTGAGAGGCACGACCATCTTCCGCTTCAACCCCGCGTCGCTGCTGTGGCGCATCCTCGACTCGCTCGGCTCCGTGATCCTGATCAGCCTGTTCTGGCTGGTGAGCGTCGGCCTCGTCGTGACGGCGGGAGCGGGCACGGTCGTCGCGTACGAGCTCTGTCGCCGCTACGTCCTGGGCAAGGACGCGGGCCCCTGGGCTGTCGCGACCAAGGCCTGGCGGCAGAGCTGGAAGCAGGCGACCGTCGTCGGTCTGCTCGCCGTCCTGGTCGCGGCCGTCGGCATCGTCACGCTCTCCTACCTGCCGACTCTCGGGCTGGCCGAGGTGCTGGTGCCGCTCCTGGTCGTCGGGCTCTTCCTCCTGCTCCTGGTGTTCTGGTGCCTGCCCCTCGTCGCCCGTTTCACCAACCCCACCTGGCGCCAGGTGCGCAACGGCCTCACCTTGGGGCTGACGACGCCCAGCCTGACGTTCCTGCTCGGGATCGCCGCGCTGGTCGGGGGCGTCGCCATCTGGAACTTCATGCCCGCGGTGTTCGTGGTGCCGGGCCTGATCCTCGTGTGGTGGTGCTACCTGCTCGAGCGGTTCTTCGTGGACCGGGGATACGTCCGACCGGAGCCGGAGGAGGCGGAGGTCTGACGCGGCGCGGAGCGCTCACCACCGCACGACCCAGTGATCGACGAAAGGCGTTGTCGTGACCATCCTGCACGTCGCCACCACCGGCTCCGACCGCGCTGACGGTTCGGCCGAGGCTCCGTTCCGGACCATCAACCGGGCCGCGCAGGCCGCCGTGCCGGGCGACACCGTCGCGGTGCACGCAGGCGTGTACCGGGAGTGGGTGAACCCCCCGCGCGGCGGCACGGCTGACGCGCCGATCACGTACCAGGCGGCAGTAGGCCCGGACGGGCACTTCGAGCCCGTGACGATCTCCGGTGCCGAGGTGGTCACCGACTGGCACCCCCACCCCGGCGCCGACGGCCGCGTCTGGGTCGCCCAGGTGCCGAACGCCCTGTTCGGCACCCGCAACCCGTACGTCGAGCGCATCGGCGGGGACTGGTTCTTCGACCGGGTCAACACCTGGCACACGGGCGAGGTGTACCTCGACGGCAGGTCGATGTACGAGTCGCTGACGCTCGGCGGCGTCGAGCACCCCGAGGTCACTCCGGACTCGTTCGACCCGGAAGGCTCGCTGCTGACCTGGTACTGCGAGGTGGGCGACGACGTCACGACGATCTGGGCGAACTTCGGGGGCGCCGACCCGGCCGCGCACCAGGTCGAGATCAATGCCCGCACCTTCGTCTTCTGGCCCTCGGCGACCGGCATCGACCACATCACGGTGCGTGGGTTCACCCTGACGAAGGCCGCCACGCAGTGGGCCCCGCCCACTGCACTGCAGGAAGGCCTGATCGGCCCCCACTGGTCGAAGGGCTGGGTGATCGAGGACAACACGATCACCGACTCGAAGAACGTCGGCGTCTCGCTCGGCAAGGAGGTCAGCACCGGGCAGAACGAGGCGGCCGCGGGGCCGGAGGGCGCCAAGGGCGGCACGCAGCGCGAGCGTGAGGTGATCCAGCGTGCTCTCGTGCTGGGCGGGCCGGGCGCCGGCGAGCCGCACCCGTGGCACCGGGACCACGTCGGCTCGCACGTCGTGCGCCGCAACACGATCCGGGACTGCGAGCAGGCCGGCGTCGTCGGGCACCTGGGGGCGGCGTTCTCGACCATCGCCGACAACCACATCTCGCGCATCCACGTGAAGCGACAGTGGCACGGCGCAGAGGTGGCCGGGATCAAGCTGCACGCCGCCATCGACACCGTGATCAGCGGGAACACGATCCACCACACGCACCGCGCGCTGTGGCTGGACTGGCAGGCCCAGGGCACCCTGGTGCGGCGCAACGTGTTCTACGCCTCGACCGCCGAGGACTTCATGGTCGAGGTCTGCCACGGCCCGTACCTCGTGGACTCGAACCTCTTCCTGTCGCCGTGGGCGGTCAAGGACATGTCCACCGGCGGCGCGTACGTCCACAACTACGTCGCGGGTCGTATCGCGAACTGCACGGAGCACCAGCGGTACACCCCGTACCACGTCCCGCACGCCACGGCCGTCTACGGCGTCTCGAACATCCTCGGCGGCGACAACCGGTTCTACAACAACGTCTTCGTCGGCGACCGCGCCGCCGACGATCGCAGCGAGTCGGACGCACAGCCCGAGCCGGCGCTCGCCAGCTTTTGGTCCGGCGCGGTCGACATGGACGGTGTGCCCGGGCAGGCGACCTTCACGCCGACGCCCGTGGGCACCTCGCAGTACGACGCCTATCCGACGCCGCAGGAGTACCCCAACGAGCGCGGCAGCGACTTGGCGGGGCCTCGGCTGCCGGTCTGGATCGAGGGCAACCTCTACACGGAGGGCGCGGAGCCGTTCCGCGCGGAGCCTACGGCCCTCGTGGTCGGCACGTCTCCGGTGCGCGTCACCGTCGTCGACGCCGAAGCCGGGACCGTCCGCGTCGACATGAGCGACATGGCCGTCGTCGCCCCGGTGACGACCGCGCGCCTCGGGACGAGCTACCAGGCCGAGATGCCCTACACCAACCCCGACGGGTCCGATCTGGACCTGAGCACCGACCTCGTCGGGATCCGACGGGACCAGATCGTGCCCGGGCCGTTCGCCGTGTCGGCACCTGCGTGTCGGACTCTTGAGGCACCGGGGCCGGTCGAGCGACGGTAGACGGGCGGCGTGGCCGCGCTCAGCGCTGACGCCCGGCGTGCTCGTGCAGGAACGCGTCGACCGCCGCGTGGTAGACGGTCGGCTGGTCGCGGCGCACGCAGTGGCCCGCGCCGTCGATGGTGACGGTGCTGACGAGCGGGTTGTCGACAAGTCCCGGGCGCGGTGCCATCGGTGCGCCGGGCGGGAGGACGAGCAGGGTGGGGACGGTGAGCGCGGCGAACCGCTCCTCCCACGCCGGCTCCCCGAGGAACCGACCCCCTCGCACGTACGCGCGGTCGACGAGCGGGCGGCTGTCCGCCCACGCCTCGATCTCGGTGTCGCTCCACGGTGTCTCGCGCCGCATGCGCGCGACCTCGGCCGCGCGGTCCCGCGCCGTGGCGATCAGGGACGCCTCGACCCCGGCGACGACCGTGGGATGGGCGACGAACGCCGGTCCGTCGAGCGCGGGGTCCGTCGTGGGGATGCCGTCGGGCTTCGCGGGGTCCTCGAGCACGAGGGCGCGGACCTGGGCGGGGCGGGCGAGTGCCGCGCGTAGGGCGAGCAGACCGCCGAGGGAGTGCCCGACGAGCACGACCGGCCCCGGCTGCGCGTCCAGCAGGTCCACGAGGTCGTCGAGCATGACGTCGGGGGCGCGCCGGAGCTCGTCGTCGGTGAACCGTGGCGAGCGACCGTGGCCTCGCAGGTCCGGCGCGACGACGTCCCACGTGTCACCCCAGTGCGCGACGAGGTCCGGCCAGGTGGTGCCCGCCTCCGTCAGACCGTGGACGAGCACGACCGTGGGCGCCGCGGCGTTGCCGTAGCGGTGGACGACCAGAGGCACCTTGCCGTCGGGTCGGCCGTCGCGCGCGCTCATAGGACGGCTCCGTCGAGGGTGACGTCCTCGTACGCCTCGACCCGGGGCGGTCCGACGAGGTGCGTGTGCCACTCGTCGATCAGCGCGCGCATCGCCGGGTCCTGCTCGACGCGCACCTGGTCGGCCTCGTACGTGAGGCGGTCGCGGTACTCCATGATCTCGACGAACGCGCCGGGCTCCACCAGGCTCCACTGCAGCCGGACCCGGATACCGCCGGGTGCCTCGTACACCGGGCGCGCGCGGGCCAGGAAGTGCTCGAGCGAGCGCGCGTCGGACGCAGCCCGGCCGTGCAGATAGAGGGTGATCATGCCCACCATCGTGGCCCCCTCCCCTGGTCACGCACCGTACGAACGTCCCGACGACCATCCCGACGACGACCCCGACGACCGTCCCGACGACGTCGCGCGAGCGACTCGCGGGTGGGCGCGACCGCGTCTCGTCGTCCCGGCCACCTAAGGTGTCGGGCGATGATCACTCGTGCCGAAGGGGCGTACCTGGGCGCCGTCCGGGCCTTCCAGAACCCGATGCTCGACCTGCTCCACAAGAAGCACGCCCCACTCGTCGTCTCGTTGCTGTCGGTGACGTTCACCGCGGAGCGGCCGACCGTCCCCGTGGCCGACGCGCACACGGAGATCGGTGACGCGCTCGACCAGCTGCGTGCGGCCGGGTACGAGGAGAACCTGCCGACGGGCTCGGCGCGCGACCTGTGCCGACAGTGGGCGGACGCGGGCTGGCTCGTGCGGCAGGTGCTCGACGACGACGTCGAGGCCTACCGCCTGTCCGCGCACGCGGTCGGGGCGCTCGAGGTCGCGGGGCGCGCGGGTGGTGCGCGGGCGCGCGTGTCGCAGTCGCGGGTGCGGACGCTGCTCGACGCGGTGGAGCAGCTCGCGCAGGACGCCGACCCCGACGTGCTGGTGCGCATGGCGCGCCTGGACGGGCAGATCAAGCGCCTGCAGGCCGAGCTGGACCGCGTGCAGCGCACCGGCACGGTCGACGAGGTCGACGACGAGGAGCTGCTCGAGGAGGCGGAGAACGTCCTGCACCTCGTGCGCGAGCTGCCCGCGGACTTCGCGCGCGTCGCGGAGTCGATCAAGGCGATGCAGCGGGACGTGGTCACGGCGCTGCGGCAGGACGAGCGCCCCACGGGTGACGTGCTGCGCGAGTACCTGGAGCGCGGCGAGCACGTCATGGAGTCCACGTCCGAGGGCCGCGCCTTCGCCGGGGCGCTGCGGCTCATCGGGGACCCGCAGCGGCTCGACGAGCTCGCGCAGCAGCTCGACGTGGTGCTGCGCCACCGGTTCACGCGGCGTCTCGCCCAGCAGCAGCGCACCGAGCTCCGGGAGATCGTGCGGCGCATCGAGCAGGGGCTCGACCAGGTCTTCACCGCGCAGCGCGAGGCGTCGTACGTCATCACCGCGCAGGTCCGCAACCACGACCCGCTGCGCGACCGCCAGGTCGACGTGCTGCTGCGCGACGTGATGGCCGGGATGCAGGCGTGGTTGCCCGGCGCGCGCCGTTTCCAGCCGGTCGACCCGTTGCGCCGCCTGCCGGTCGCCGAGGTCGAGCACCTGCGCCAGACCGCAGGCGACCTGCGCCCGCCCGAGGCACCGACGCCGCTGGCCGCCTGGGACGACGACGGCGACGACGTCACCGGCGACGACGCGCGCGCCTGGGGCGGCCCGCACTACGCCGACCTGACCTCCCACCTCGTCGCGTTCGCCGACGGCTCCGACGAGGTCGACGTGGCCGCCGCGTTCGAGGCGGCACCCGACGGGCTGCGCCGCCCCGTCGACCTGCTGGGGATGCTCGAGATCGCGCACACCCACGGCATGACCGAGACCGGTCGCGTCGCGTTCGTCGACGCGGTGCGGCCCGACGGGACCCGCCGCCGCCTCGCGTTCGGCGCGGTCACCACGACGACGAAGGACGACGATGCCTGAGACGACGACCGAGGACGTGGCGGTGACCGTGCACGACGAGCCGGTGGAGGCCGCGAGCGCTCCCCGCGCCGACGAGGGCTTCATCGCCCCCGTCCCGATGGAGGAGGACCCAGCCGAGCTGTTCGCGGGCGACTCCGGGACGCTCGACGCCGACGTGCGCCGGGTCCTGGTCCGGCTGCTGCAGCGGCGGTTCCTCGTCGCCGACAAGAACCGCGCACAGTGGCGGACCCTCCTGGAGAACCAGCAGGTCATCGAGTCGCGGCTGCACGACCTGTTCGTGCACCTCGTCGTCGACCACGACCGTGGCGTCGCCTACAAGCGCCAGGTGCGCTCGGCCGAGCTCGACGTGCCCGTGCTGCTGCGCGACGACGCGTACTCGCGCGCCGAGACGCTCGTGCTCGTGCACCTGCGGACCGTGTTCCAGCGCGAGCAGGGTGCGGGCGAGACGTCGGTGCGCGTGGACGTCGAGGAGCTCGAGCAGACCGCCCTGACGTACTTCGACCCCGACGACACGAACGTCGCCGCCCACCAGCGCGAGATCCGGGCCGCCGTGGCGCGCCTCGAGCGCGAGGGGCTCATCGAGGAGGAGTCGCAGGGACGCTTCCGCGTCACGCCGCTCGTCGAGATCGTGCTGAGCAACGAGCGGCTCGCTGAGCTGCGGGAGTGGCTGCGCGAGCAGGCCGCGCGCACGCAGGAGGTCACGCGATGACGATGATCGACACGCTGTTCGGGCTCATCCCCGCCGAGTCGACCGGCCAGCAGTGGGTCGCGCGCGACCTGCAGCTCGTCAACTGGGGCGGGTACGACGGGCACCACCGGGTGCGGCTCGCCTCGACCGCCACGCTCCTGTCGGGCGGGTCCGGCTCGGGCAAGTCCACGCTCATGGACGCGTACATCGCGCTCCTGATGCCGCACACCACGCCGTTCAACGGTGCGTCGAACGGCGGCGTCGTCGGGCGCCCGCGCGGCAAGGACCAGCGCAACATCCTGTCCTACGCGCGCGGCAAGCTCGACGAGTCGCGCACCGAGGACGGGACCCGGCAGCGGGTGCTGCGCGGGGACGGTCGGGACACGTGGTCGGCGATCGCCATGACGTGGGTGGACCAGTCCGGCACCGAGCTCACGGCGGTGCGCGGCTGGTACGTGCCGTCCGCGGCGCGGACGCTCGAGGACGTCGTCGCGGTGCGCGCCGTCCGCGAGGGCAGCTTCGACCTGCGCGAGCTCGAGGCCGCGGCCGCGCACCGGTTCGGCCGGGCCGCCGTGACGGAAGCCGGCCTGACGGTGTTCGACACCGACCGTGAGCTCACCGCGCGCCTGCACTCGACGCTCGGGATCGGCGCGGCGGGTGACGGGAACAAGGCCGTCGCGCTGCTGGGCCGCATCCAGGCCGGGCAGCAGATCACCACTGTCGACGCGCTCTACAAGGCGATGGTGCTCGAGGAACCGGACACGTTCGCGACGGCCGACGCCGTCGTCGAGCAGTTCGACAAGCTCACGGGCACGCGCGAGCAGATGATCACCGCGCGCCAGCAGGTCAAGGCGCTCGAGCCGATCCGCGCGTACCGGGCCGACATCGAGCAGGCCGCCGAGCGGCTGCGGGTCATCGAGCAGCTCGGGACGTTCGACGACGCGACCTCGCCTGCGGCCCTGTGGAAGCACGAGCGCCGGCTCGACCTGCTCCGCGACGCCGAGCAGGACCTGCAGCGTCGCCACCAGCAGAGCAACGCACGCGCGGCCGAGACCGCGGCGCGCATCGCCGCCGCGCGGTCCGAGCTCGACGGGGTCAAGGAGACGCTCTGGTCCTCGGGCGGCGACCGCCTCGCGACCGCGCAGCGTGAGCTCGCGGGCGTCGAGGCACGACTGCAGGACGTGCGCCGGGCCCGCACCCGGTTCGACGACGTGCTGCGCGCGCTGCCCGGCACGTCGGTGACGACCGACGCCGAGCACACCGCGCTCGTCGCGCGGGCGCACGCGGCCCTGCGGGACACCGACGCGAAGGCGTCCGCACGGCAGGCGCTGTTCGACGCGATGTCGGAGAAGAAGGAGGCCGCCGCCGACCTCGCCGACCTGACCGCCGAACGTGCCGCGGTCGCGCGGCGGCACGACAACATCCCCGGTGAGCTGCACCGGGCTCGCGCGGCGCTGGCCGAGGCCGCTGGGCTGGCGCCCGACGACCTGCCCTTCGTCGCCGAGCTGATCGAGGTCCGCACCGAGCACGAGCCGTGGCGCGACGCCTTCAACCTCGCGCTCGGCGGGTTCGCGACGCGTCTGCTCATCGACGTCGCGCACCTGGGCGCGTTCCGCAAGGCGATCGACGCGGTTCCCACCGCTCGTCGTATCCGGTTCCAGGGCGTGCCCACGGGGATGCGCGACGACGTCGCGCTCGACTCCCGCACGCTGCCCGGTCGCCTCGACTTCCGCAACGGCCCGTTCACCGGCTGGCTGCGCGGCGAGCTCGCGCGCGCGTTCGCCTTCGTGTGCGTCGACACGCCCGGCGAGCTGTCGCAGCACGCCAAGGCGCTGACCCGCTCGGGGCAGGTGTCCGAGGGGACCCAGGGCGCGCACGGCGGCCAGGGCCGCGGCAACGTCCTCGGCTTCACCAACACGCGTCGCCTCGCCCACCTCGACGAGCAGGTCGCGCGCGCCCAGGAACGGCTGCACCTGGTCGAGGCGCAGGTGAGCGAGGCCGAGGCGGGCCTCGACACGCACGACGTCGAGCGCCGCGCCTACGAGACGCTGACCGAGATCACCTGGGACCAGGTCGACGTCGCGACCATCGAGGCCGCACAGGCCCGGTGGGCGCAGGTCATCGAGGAGGTGACGTCCGGCAACCCGGAGATCACGCGCCTGCAGCGGCGCGCCGCCGAGCTCGACACGACCATCCAGGTGCTCGCCGAGCAGCTCGGCGTGACCAAGGACGAGGCGCGAGCCGCCTCCGAGCTCTGGTCGACGACCACGGACGAGGTCGACACCGCGCAGCAGGCGCTCGACGAGGCCCGGTCCGCGGGCACTCGCGTGGGTCACGACCAGCGCACCTACCTCGAGGCCCTGCTCGTCGGGACGGACGTGCAGGACGTCCGCACGACGAACGCGGCGGCGGGCGCGAACGACGCCCTGCGTGCGTTCGACGACGTCCTGGCGCGCGCCCACTCGCTCCTGCTGGCCGACCGCCAGGCCGCGCAGCAGATCATCGGCACCGCCCGCGAGTCGCTGCGCCGCACGTTCGAGACCTTCGTCGAGCGCTGGCCGGACCCGAACCTCGGGGCCGACCCCGACGACTCCTACGCCGACTTCGAGCGCATCCTCACCGAGCTCGAGACCAACGGTCTGCACGACCTCGAGGACGAGTGGCGCAAGAGCCTGCTGCGCCTGTCGGGCAACGACCTGACCGACCTGCACAGCGCGCTCGCACGCTCGGTCCGGGAGATCAAGGAACGCATCCGGCCGGTCAACGACATCCTCGCGGACCTGCCGTTCGCCGACGACGAGCACCGCCTGCGCATCGAGGCGCGCGACACGCAGTCGACCGTCGTCGCGCGCTTCCGCAAGGAGCTGCGCGACCTGCGCGAGGTGCTGGCCACCGAGGCGACCGACGCCGAGCGCGAGCGGCGCTACCTGCGCATGGCCAAGGTCATCGACCGCATCCGGCGCACCGCACCCGACTTCGCCGACCTGATCGACGTGCGCCGCCACGTGCGCCTGTCCGCCGAGAAGGTCGACCTCGAGGGCAACCACGTGGCGCTGTACGACCACATCGGCGAGAAGTCCGGCGGTGAGTCGCAGGAGCTCGTCGCGTTCATCGTCGGCGCGGCCCTGCGCTACCAGCTCGGCGACGCCGGCGCCGAACGGCCCCGGTACGCGCCGGTCTTCCTCGACGAGGCGCTCATCAAGGCCGACGCGCGGTTCACGGGTCGCGCGATCGGCGCGTGGCGCGGGCTGGGCTTCCAGCTCGTCATCGGGGCGCCCAACGACAAGTTCAGCGCGCTCGAGCCGCACGTGGACGTCAAGTACGTCGTGCTGAAGGACGCCACGGGCCGCTCCCGCACCAAGCCCATCGCCGGCGTGCCCGACCCGATGGCGTCTGAGTGAGCTCTCGCTTCGTCTCGCTCGCCGAGGCAGCCGAGACCGTGACGCACCGCCTGCGCACCGCGTGGGCTGATGCGGTGTGCATCCAGATCACCCAATGCACCAACCGCGCGATCCACGTGCAGCTCAGCCCAGGCGTGACGAGCGGCGCGGTCGTTCTTCGGCTCGGGCTGGACGCTCGGACCCGCTGGGTCGAGGAGTGGTCTGCAGTGGCCGCACGTGGCCTCCCAGGTGTCACGGTCGAGAGGCGACGGGTCGTCGTCTCTCAGGTCGCCGAGATGCTCCCGGCGACCCTCACCCTGAGCGGGCTTGACGCGGCCACCGAGCTCCTGGCGCTCGCGGGCCTGCGGCCGCCGTTCGACCATCAACGAGCGTGCCGGGTTGCTGGCGAGATTCTCGCGTCATCGGCACGCCTGACTCCGACGGTCCTCCGGGCGGTGTGCCAGCTCGACGATGACGACGTTCAGGTCGCGCTGGAAGCCGTCCGGTGGCTCCGCGCGCATCCTGACGTCGGTGACTGGACCGCTCGCTCCATCCCCATCCCGCGCATGCACTCGAAGTGGCTTCTCAAGCACGGAGCGCTGCTGCGCGATCTCGTCGGCCGCGATGTTCTCGACGAGGTGCGGTCGCGGCTCGCAGTCGTCCACCTGACCTACGTGGATCCGGCCTACGCGATGACGGGAGGTCGACGGCACGACGCGTGGACGACCGGTGACACGCACGAGCTCGCGTATGAGCCGCACACCGTGCTCGTCGTCGAGAACCGCGACTGCCGCCTCTGGTTTCCGCTCACTCCTGGCACCGTCGTCGTCGAGGGCGGCGGCATGGCAGCGGCAGCCTTGCTCGCCGACATCCCGTGGCTGCGGCGCGCTCCGGGCGTCGTGTACTGGGGGGACATCGACGCCGCGGGCTTCGCGATCCTGAACCACTTCCGCTCCGCCCTGGCCCGCACCAGTCCCGACGGAGCGTCCGGCCGCCCGGTCGCCTCGATCCTGATGGACGCTGCGGCGCTGTCGAGGTACAGCCACCTCGGCGTCGATCGAGACGCGCGGGGCAGGCGCATTCCTTCGTCGTCTGAGACGTTGCCCCATCTCACCGACGACGAGACCGAGGCGTATCACCAGATCGCCACCGCTGGTGAGGTAGCCCTGCGCCGGATCGAGCAGGAGCGGATTCCGATCGCCGATGCGGCTGACGCGCTGTCGCTGCACGCGTCGCACGCGACGACGGCTCCACCGTGGCGCGACTAGCGGGACAACCGATCGCATCGTTCGCGACGACGTCATAGGTTCTGCGCATGAGCCTTCCCGTGCGTATCGGTGTCCAGCTCCAGCCGCAGCACGCCGACTACGGCCAGATCCGGGACGCGGTGCGCCGCGCCGAGGACCTCGGCGTCGACGTGGTGTTCAACTGGGACCACTTCTTCCCGTTGACCGGCGACCCGGACGGCAAGCACTTCGAGTGCTGGACGATGCTCGGCGCGTGGGCCGAGCAGACCGAGCGGGTCCAGCTCGGCGCGCTGGTGACGTGCAACTCGTACCGCAACCCCGAGCTGCTCGCCGACATGGCCCGCACGGTCGACCACATCAGCGGCGGCCGCCTGATCCTGGGCATCGGTGCGGGCTGGTTCCAGAAGGACTACGACCAGTTCGGGTACGAGTTCGGGACCGCGGGCGGGCGCATCGCCGACCTCGCGCAGGCGCTCCCCCGCATCAAGGCCCGGTGGGCGGCGTCCAACCCTGCTCCGACGCGCCAGATCCCCGTCCTCATCGGCGGCGGCGGCGAGCGCAAGACGCTGCGCGTCGTGGCCGAGCACGCGGACGTCTGGCACTCGTTCGGCGACGCCGAGACGCTCGCGCGCAAGAGCGCGATCCTCGACGAGCACGGGGTGGACGTCGGCCGGGACACCGCGCGGCTCGTCGAACGCTCGGCCGCGGTCTCCCGGCCGCCGCAGGAGCAGGCCGAGGGTCTGCTCGCCGCCGGGGCGACGCTGCTGACGGTCGGCACGTCGGGCCCCGACTACGACCTCTCGCTCGCGGCGCAGTGGGTCGCCTGGCGTGACGCGCGAGGTTGAGGCCGCGCGGGCGCAGACCACGTGACAGTGACCTCGTCGCTTACAGTCACGTGCTCGTGAGCACCCTCGACCCCGCCCCGTCGCCGCGCGTCGGCATCGTCGTCACGGATTCCTACCCGCTCGAGGACCTCGACCACGACACCGGACCGTTGGTGGAGGCGCTGCGGGCGCGCGGCGTCGACGCGCAGGCGACGGTCTGGCACGACGAGGACGTCGACTGGGCCGACTACGCTCTGCTGGTCCTGCGCAGCCCGTGGGACTACCCCGAGCGCGTCGAGGAGTTCACGGCGTGGCTCGCGCGGGTCGGCGCTGCCACGACGGTGCTCAACGAACCCGCGCTGGTCGCGTGGAACCTCGACAAGCGCTACCTCGCCCAGCTCGAGCAGCTGGGTGTCGCCGTGGTGCCCACCACGTACCGCACCACCGTCGACGAGGTCGCGCGCGACCTGTCCGCCTTCCCGGACGCCGCGCACGTCGTGCTCAAGCCCTCCGTCTCGGCGGGCGCGCGCGACACCGGCCTGTTCCGGGCCGACGACCCCGGAGCACTCGAGCTCGCGGCCCGCGTGGTGACTGGCGGTGGGGTCGTCATGGTGCAGCCCGAGGTCCCGGAGCTGTCGGCGGGCCGGGAGAAGGCGCTGTACCTCATCGACGGCGAACTCACCCACGCGATCGCCAAGGGCGCACTGCTCGCCCCGGGCGGCGGGCTGCTCGGCGGGACGTACGAGGAGCATCCCGAGCGGGTGGCTGTCACGCCCGACGAGGCGGCCTTCGCCCACCGCGTGCTCGCGGCGGTCGACCAGGCGACGGGACTGGGTGCGCCGCTGTACGCACGGATCGACGTCGTGGACTCGGCCGAGCACGGGCTCGTCCTGCTCGAGGCCGAGCTGTTCGAGCCCGCGCTCAACCTGCACGTCGCGCCGGAGGTCACCGACGTGGTCGCGGCCGCGATCGCTCGGCGGCTGGCCTCCGCCCCGGCGCGCGTCGGCTGATCACGCGACGGCGTCGGCCGCCGGCTCGATGAAGAAGTTGTCGCGGAACAGCCCGGTCGGGTCGTAGCGGCGCTTGAGGTCACGCAGCCGTGCGAGGTGGGCCGGCGGGAACGCGCGGGCCACGACGTCGGGACCCTCGTCGGACTCGAAGCTGAGGTACATGCCCTCGAAGTGCGGCTCGAGCCGCCGCCACCAGGCGTCGAACCCTGACGCGGGCGTGCCGAACGCCGCGAGGTTGAACGCCGCGTCCCGCCAGGCGTAGGCCGTCGCGTCGGCGTCGACGTCCGCGACGGCGCCGCCGACCGCGCGGACCTGCAGGAAGTACGACGCGCCGGCGTCGAGCAGCGCGGTGACCTCGGCGGCGAGCTCGGCGGTCAGGTGCCGCACCATGCCCGAGTGCGACAACGGCTCGCCCTGCCCGCGCTGGGGCCCTTCCTGGTGGAAGGCGCCCATGACCTCGTCGTACGACGCGAGCACGACCGACTGGTCGAGAAGCGGCGCGACCTGGGCGATCGGGCCGAGCCGCTCGATGATCGTGTCCGGGTCGTCGGAGTCGACGACGAGCATGGCCTGCGCATACCGCGGCGTGCCCGGCCGCGCACCGCCGAGGACCAGCTGCCCCGTGACCGTGCGGTGCGCGGACTCGATCGCGCTCCCCCACCGCTCGAGCAGCCCGGGCAGGTCGCTCGCGTCCAGGACGAGCTGCGCGAAGCCCACCTGGCCGACCCGCGCCGCCTCGAGCTCGAACGAGACCGCGACGCCGAAGTTCGCGCCCGCGCCGCGCATCGCCCAGAACAGGTCGGCGTTCTCGTCGTCGGAGGCGTGCACGAGCGATCCGTCGGCCAGGACCACGTCCACCGACCGCAGGTGGTCGATCGTCAGCCCGTGCTCGCGTGCGAACCAGCCGATCCCTCCCGCGGTCGCCAGGCCGCCGACGCCCACGCCGCCGTAGTCGCCGCTGGTGACCGCCAGCCCGTGCGGCGCCAGCGCGCGTGCCACGTCGATCCAGCGAGCACCCGGCCCCACCCGCACGCGCGCGGTCGCCTCGTCGAGCAGCGTCACCTCGTCGAGGGCGCCCAGGTCGACGACGAGACCGCCGTGGTTGACCGAGCGGCCCGAGATGCCGTGGCCCGCGCTGAGCAGCCCGAGCGGCACGTCCCGGTGCGCACGCGCGAAGCCGACCGCGTCCTGCACCTGCGCGATCGTGTGCGGGCGCAGCACCAGCCCGGGCGCCCCGCCGCGCAGGTACGACGAGGTGTAGCGGGCGTAGCCGCGGTCGCCGGGCTCGACGGCGGTCTCGGCCAGCGAGGCGGGCACGTCGTCGTAGGCGATCCCCGGAAGCCGCCGCGCGAGGGCGATCTGGTTGCGGATCCGGCCGGCCTGCTGGGTTCCGCTGGTGACGCGCTGGGCATCGACGAGGTCACGGACCGCGGGGATCACCTCGTGCGCCATGCGCTGCAGGGTCCGCTCGTCGTCGCTGGCCACGATGAAGACGCTGACGCCGTCCTCGGTGGCGAGGCGCGCGATCTCCTCGGCGCCAAGCGAGCCGATGTTGAGCAGGCGCGTGATCTCGCGCGGGTCGCGCCCGGCGTCCCGGGCGGCCTCGTCGATCGTCGCGTTCCCGCGCTGCAGGTCGCCGGGCTGCAGGTAGCTCTGCGACGGCAGCCAGCCGTCCGCCGAGCGGCCGATCAGGCGCAGCATGCGCGGCTTGAGCGCCCCCAGCCAGATCGGGATGTCGTGCGCCGGAGCCGGCCCACGCTTGGCCCCCGCGACGTGGTGGTGCTCACCGCCCGCCCGCAGCGGGCCGCGTGAGTCCGTGTCCCAGACCCCTCGGATGACCTCGATCGCCTGCTCGAGCGCCTCGACGCTCTGGCCCGGCGTCAGGCGCGGCACGCCCATGGCCTCGATGGCGTCCCAGAACGCCCCCGCCCCGAGCCCGAGGCTGAGCCGACCGCCGGAGAGCAGGTCGAGGCTCGCCGCCGAGCGCGCGAGCACCGCGGGCTGGCGCAGCGGCAGGTTGAGGACGTTGCCGGCGAGGCCGATCCGTTCGGTGCGCGCGGCCACCCACGTCAGGAGCGTCCACGTGTCGTGGAACGCCGGCTGGTAGGGGTGGTCCTGGAACGTGACGAGGTCGAAGCCGAGCTCCTCGCTGAGCTGGGCCAGCCGCACGGGCTGGTCCGGCGGGGCGTTGACCGGCGTGACGAAGGTGCCGAAGCGCAGGGGGTGACCGTAGTCGGGCATGACCCCAGCATCGGCGTCAGCGTGCGGGGCGCGCAAACGGGCGTGAGCGACTTACTCTAGGTAAGTGACGACGCACGCTCCCGTTCCTGCCTCGACGTCCCCCGGCATCGATGTCCACGCTCCCCTGCTGCCCATCGACGACGACGCGTGCCGCAGCGCCTCACACGTCCTCGAGCTCGTGGGCCGCCGGTGGAGCAGCAGCATCCTGTTCGCGCTCGGCCGCGGCGCGCACCGCTTCACGCAGATCCAGGCCTCGGTGATCGGCCTCTCGGACCGGATGCTCTCGGTCCGCCTCAAGGAGCTCGAGCGTGCCGAGCTCGTCGCCCGGATCGTCGAGCCGACGACGCCCGTGAGCGTGCGCTACGAGCTCACACCCCGCGGCCGCGACCTCATCGAGGCGATGCAACCCCTGGTCCGCTACGGCCACCGCTGGGAGACCAGCCGCTGACCCTCGCTCATCCCTCGGCCCACGCCGCCAGCTCGCGGACCCTCGTGATCGTGTCCGCCTCCGCAGCCGACTTGTCGTCGCGGTAGCGCAGGACGCGTGCGAAGCGCAGCGCGAGGCCGCCCGGGTAGCGCGTCGATCGCTGCACGCCGTCGAACGCGATCTCGACCACCTGCTCCGGGCGAACGGTCACCACCCAGCCGTCGTCGGCCATCTCCAGCTCGCGGAACCGCTCCGTCTGCCAGGCGAGCATCTCGTCGGTCATGCCCTTGAACGTCTTGCCGAGCATGACGAAGCCACCGTGCTCGTCCCGTGCGCCGAGGTGGATGTTGGACAGCAGGCCCTGGCGACGGCCCGAGCCTCGTTCGACCGCCAGGACGACGAGGTCGAGGGTGTGCCGCGGCTTGACCTTGACCCACGCCGCGCCTCGCCGGCCCGCCTCGTACGACGAACCAGCCGCCTTGACGACGACGCCTTCGTGCCCGGCGGCGAGGACTGCGCGCGCGTGCTCCAGCGCCGTCTCCGGATCGGCGGTCACGACGCGGGCGACCCCGAGGCCGGGACGGTCCACCAGGAGGCGGTCGAGGGCGGCCAGGCGCTCGGTGAGGGGACGGTCGAGCAGGTCCTCACCGTCCAGGTGGAGGCAGTCGAAGAAGAACGGCTGCAGCAGCTGCGTCGCAGCGACCTCGGCGTCCCCACTGGCTGCGCGCGCGGCTGTGTCCTGGAACGGCACGGGGCGGCCCGTCCCGTCGACGACCAGCGCCTCCCCGTCGAGGACGAGCCGGTGGGCGGGCAGGGCGCGCACCTGCTCGACGATCTCCGGCACGCGCGCCGTGATGTCGTCGAGCGAGCGCGTGAAGACCGCGACCTCGTCGTCGGCTCGGTGCACCTGGACCCGGATGCCGTCGAGCTTGGCGTCCACGACCGCCAGGTCGCCGTCCTCGACGTCAGCGACGGTCGTGAGCGCCGCGGCGACGTCCGGTGCCGACTGCGCGAGCATCGGCCGCACCGGGCGGCCGACCTCGAGCGTGAACGCCGCGAGCGCCTCGCGCGCGGCGGACGGGTCGGTCGCCGCGAGCGCGGCCTGCGCGACGGGCTCGGTCGCACCCGCGAGCATCGCAGCGCGGCGCACCGACTCGGGCGGCACGCCCGCGGCCTCGGCCACCGCGTCCAGCAGCAGCGCGTCGAGCGCACCCTGCCTCACCTCACCGCTGACCAATCTGCCGAGGAAGTCCTGCTCGGGCGCCGTTGCGGCGCCGAACAACGCGGCGGCCTCGGCGGCGCGCGCGGTGCCCGAACCCGGTCCGGCGAGCCCAGCCATCCGGGCGAACGCCGCGTCGACGTCCGTGACCTGCAGGCTCGGCTCGTCGGCCGGTGGCGGCATCGTCCGCAGCGAGCGCCAGCCCAGCCCGGTGCGGCGTTGCCGCAGCTCGCCCGCGAGGTACCGCGCGACGATCGGCACGTCCGCCGGGGGCGTGCGTCGCAGCAGGTCGACGAGCAGCGCGCGCTTGGCCAGACGTGAACGCGTCGCACCCAGCGCGGACGAGGTCGCGGCGACGTCGGCGAGCAGCATGCGGGCATCCTGCACCCGCCCACCCACACCGGCCACCGGCGTCGAGACACGGCCGGGGCCGCGCTCGGGATCGCGCGGATCTCGCCCGGCGGGACCGCCGCCTCGCGCGCCGGGACGTTCGTCGCTCGCGCGGACCTCCTCCCAGGGGTCCACTGGAGCATGCGCGCTCCCACACCCCGTGCCGTGGGCCTCCTCACGGCGGCCGCCGCCGTGGCGCTTGTCCCCCTCGCCCGCACGTGGGGCCTGCAGTGGGGCGCCAGCGAGGACGAGCTCGACACCGGCCTCGCCGGCGACGACGTCGTCCCCGTGCCGAGCCTCGTCGCGACGCGTGCCATCACGATCGACGCACCCGCCGAACGCGTCTGGCCCTGGCTCGTGCAGCTCGGTCAGGGTCGTGGCGGGTTCTACTCCTACGACTGGCTGGAGAACCTGCTCGGGCTGGAGATCCACTCCGCGAACCGCATCGAGGACCGCTGGCAGGGCCTCGCACCGGGCGACGAGGTGCATCTCGCCAAGAGCGCCGCGCTCGCCGTGACGATCGTCGACCCGCCGCGCGCCCTGGTGCTGACCGCCCCCGACGCGAGCTTCAGCTGGGCGTTCACGCTCCATCCGGGCCGCGACCGCTCCACGCGACTCGTCGTGCGCGAGCGCTACGCGCGGCCGCGGTGGTGGGCCGTCCCGGTCAACGAGGTCGTCGGCTCGGTCAGCACCGTGATGTCGCGACGCATGCTGATCGGCATCCGAGACCGCGCCGAGAAGGCCGTGCGCTGACCCTCCTGCGGTGCGTGTCGGTGGTCGGTGGCTTACTGGCTCCATGACCACTCTCCAGGGACGAGCCGCCACAGCGCTGCTCGTGATCGACATGCAGAACGGCGTCGCGAGCGGGCTCCACGCGCGCGACGAGGTCGTCGCGACGATCGACGGGCTCGTCACCCGCGCTCGCGCACAGGGCACGCCGGTCGTGTGGGTGCGCCACCAGTCCGACGAGCTGCCCGAGGGCAGTGACGTGTGGCAGCTCATCCCCGAGCTCACGCCCGCGCCCGACGAGGTGATCGTCGACAAGCGGTACGGCGACTCGTTCGAGGACACCCCTCTCGAGGCCGAGCTCGCAGCTCGCAAGGTCGGCAGGCTCGTCGTGTCCGGCGCCCAGACGGACGCGTGCGTCCGGGCGACGCTGCACGGCGGGTTCGTGCGGGGCTACGACGTCACCCTTGTGTCCGACGCGCACAGCACCGAGGACCTCACGGCCTGGGGCGCACCGACCCCCGACCTGGTGGTGTCGCACGCGAACCTCTACTGGCAGTTCCAGGACGGCCCCGGGCGGACCGCCACGGTCGAGTCGTCCGACGAGGTCGACCTGACCAGCGCCTGAACGGGCGAGCGCCGAGCCCGCGCCGGCCCCTGCTCGCAGGCTCGGCGTGGGCCGGCCTCGGCGCAGGTCGAGCGCGCTCACTGGAAGTCGCGTGACGTCGACCGGACCTTGAGCGACAACGGGGCCAGGTGCTCGGCGACGAGGTTCGTCGCCCCGTCCTGCCGTTCGAGCAACCCGCGCACGACCATCGCGCGGCTCGTGCGCGCGGTGCGCCGGAACCGTTGCCACAGACCCGCCGAGCAGACGACGTTGAGCAGCCCGGTCTCGTCCTCCAGCGACAGGAACGTGACACCGCCGGCCGTGCCGGGTCGCTGCCGGTGGGTGACGACCCCGGCGACCGCGACCCGTCGCCCCGTCTCGTGCCGGTACGCCTGCTCGACCCGCAGCACCCCGGCGGCGTCGAGCCCGTCGCGCACGAACTGCGTCGGGTAGGAGTCGACCGACACCCCCGTCGCCCACACGTCGGCCGTCGCGGTCTCCACCGGGCTCAGCCCGGGCAGCGTGGGTGCGCTGACACCGACGCTGACGCCAGGCAGCGTCTGCGGGTTCTCCTGCGCGAGCGCACCCGCCGCCCACAGCGCCTCGCGGCGCGTCACGCCGAGACCGTCGAGCGCGCCCGCCGTGGCGAGCGCCTCGAGCTGGCCGGTCGTCAGCCGGACCCGGCGGACGAGGTCGCGCTGGTCGGCGAACGGTCCGCGTGCCTCCCGCTCCTCGACGATCTGCTCCGCGAGCGCGGTGCTGATCCCCCGCACCGCCGCGAGCCCGATCCGCACCGCGAGCGACCGCGCCGGCCGGTCGACGCCCTCCCTGCTCGAACCGCTGCTCGTGCGGACGCCCGGCTGCGGTGTCGGGCCCGTGCCGCTGGGACGCGGGACCAGCCGCGGCTCTCCCCCGGGCGGCGTGGGCCCGACGCGTTCGACGGTCGCGGCGGCCCCCGACTGCTGCACGTCGGGGCGCAGCACCTCGATGCCGTGCCGGCGCGCGTCGGCGGCCAGGCTCTGCGGCGAGTAGAACCCCATGGGCTGGGCGGCCAGCAGGCCCGCGTAGAACGCCGCCGGGTGGTGGACCTTGAGCCAGGCGCTCGCATAGACGAGGAACGCGAACGAGTAGGCGTGCGACTCGGGGAAGCCGAAGTCCGCGAAGGCCTTGAGCTTGTCGAAGATCTGCTCGCCGGTCTCCCGCGAGATGCCGTGCGAGGCCATGCCGGTCATCAGGCGTTCCTTGAGCGCGAGCATCCGCTCGGTCGACCGCTTCGAGCCCATCGCACGGCGCAGCTGGTCGGCCTCGGCGGGGGTGAAGTCCGCGACGTCGATCGCCATCTGCATGAGCTGCTCCTGGAACAGCGGCACCCCGAGCGTCTTGCGCAACGAGGGCTCGAGCAGCGGGTGCAGGTAGGTCACCTCCTGGCGCCCGCGCGCGCGCTCGATGTACGGGTGCACGGAGTTGCCCTGGATCGGGCCGGGGCGGATGAGCGCGACCTCGATGACGATGTCGTAGAACGTCTGCGGACGCAGCCGCGGCAACGTGCCCATCTGGGCGCGCGACTCCACCTGGAACACCCCGACCGTGTCCGCCTCGCTCAGCAGCTCGTAGACCAGCGGGTCGTCCTGCGGTAGCGCGTGCAGGTCCAGGTCTGGCCCGCCGTGATCACGCACGGAGGTGAACGCGATCCGCAGCGCGGTGAGCATGCCCAGCCCGAGCAGGTCGAACTTGACCAGCCCGGCGTCGGCGCAGTCCTCCTTGTCCCACTGCAGGACCGTGCGGCCCGGCATGCGCGCCCACTCGACCGGGCAGACCTCGATCACCGGGCGGTCGCACATGACCATGCCGCCCGAGTGGATCCCGAGGTGCCGGGGCAGGCGCAGGAACCGCTCGGCCAGGTCGATGACCTGGTCCGGGATCTCGCCCTCCGCGTCGGCGGACGGCGGCAGGCGCGACGGGACGACGTCGTGCCCGTCGGCCGTCGCGAGACCCGGCACCTCGTCGCCCTTGCGTCCTCGTGCCGGTGCCGACGACGAGCGCGGACCACCCGGGGTGCCCGAGACCCACTGCGCTCCGCGCGCCTCGGCACGCAGCTGTCTCCCGGTGACGACCGGCAACGGTCCCGAGTGACCGGTGTGCGGGCGCTCCTCGCGTGCGACGCTCGCCGCCGGAGTCGACGGGTCGGGCGCGGCCGGCGTCGGTGCGGCGCGCAGGCTCCCCCAGCGCTCGATGGACTTCGCCCACGCGTCCTGCTGACCCGCGTCGTACCCGAGTGCCCGGGCGGCGTCGCGCACCGCCGAGCGCGGCCGGTAGGAGATCACGTTGGCCACCTGCGCGGCGTGCGTGCGGCCGTGCCGCGCGTAGACGTGCTGGATGACCTCCTCCCGCCGCGCGGACTCGATGTCGACGTCGATGTCCGGTGGCCCGTCGCGCTCGGGGGCCAGGAAGCGCTCGAACAGCAGGCCGTGGTGCACGGCGTCCACCGCGGTGACGCGCAGCGCGTAGCAGACCGCCGAGTTCGCGGCCGACCCTCGGCCCTGCGCCATGATCCCGTTGTCGCGGCAGAACGTGACCAGGTCGTAGACCACCAGGAAGTAGCCCGGGAAGCCGAGCTCCTCAATCACGCGCAGCTCGTGCTCGAGCTGCGCGTACGCCCCGGGGACGCGCTCGTGCTCGGGCGGTCCGTACAGCTCGAGCGCACCCTGCCGGACCAGCTCGCGCAACCAGGTCGCCTCGGTGTGGCCGGGCGGCACCGGGTACGGCGGCAGCGAAGGCGCGACGAGCTTGAGGTCGAACGCGCACTGCGCCGCGAGGTCGGCAGCGGTCGTCACGGCGTCCGGGTAGCGCCGGTGCAGCCGCAGCATCTCCGTGGCCGAGCGCAGGTGGGCCCCCGGTCCCGCCGGCAGCCAGCCGTCGAGGTCGTGCAACGACGAGCGCGCGCGCACCGCCGCGAGCGCGGCGGCCAGGTCGGCGTCGCGCGGGGTCGCCTGGTGCGCGGCGGTGGTCGCGACGAGGGGCAGCCCGGCGTCGCGCGCGAGCATGGCCAGCGCGTCCGCGCGCTCGTCGTCGTACGCGTCACCGGCGGCCGTCAGCTCGACCGCGACGTTGTCCCGTCCGAACAGGGCGACGAGCCGGTCGAGCTCCCGGGCCGCTGCGGCCGCACCGCCGGGCGCGACGGGGACCACGCCCGACGGGTCTCCACCCGCGAGCGCGCGCCGCACGGCACCCTTGCGGCACCCCGTCAGCACGAGCCACTGGCCCGCCGCGGCCTCGGCCAGCGACTCCAGGTGGTACTCCGCGGCACCCTTGCGCCCGGTGTCCAGGTGTCCCTGTGCGATGGCCCGGGACAGCGACCGATAGCCGTCCGGGCCGCGTGCGAGGACCAGCAGGTGAGTCGAGCGCGGGTCCGGCACGCCCGTCGGCTCGTCGAGCACGCCCGGCCCCGGTGGCGGTGCGGGTTCGCGCCCGTGCCGGCGCGCGTCGGGTGCCGGCAGGTGCAGCTCGGCACCGAAGACCGTGTCCACCCCGACCCTGCGTGCGGCCTCGGAGAACCGCACGACGCCGTAGAGGCCGTCGTGGTCGGTGAGCGCGAGCGCGGTCAGCCCGAGGCGCGCTGCCTCGGCCGCCAGCTCCTCGGGCTGGCTCGCGCCGTCGAGGAAGCTGAACGCCGAGTGCGCGTGCAGCTCGGCGTAGCGCGGCCCGCCTGGCCGGGTCCGCTCAGTCATAGCGCGCCTCGCACGCCCACCCCGTGGGCGTCGCGGTGAGCAGCGCCGCAGGCTCGTCGTCGAACGTCATCTGCACGTGCCCGCGCACCACCGCGGGACCGGCCTGGTCCTGCGCCCACCAGCGACTCATGAGCAGCCACGGCCCCGCCCACCCGGTGACACGCGACCGTCGACCGGCGCCCCACACCACCCACGTGGGCACACCGCTGAACCCGGCGCGCGCGTCGAGCACCACCGGGGCGCCCGCCGCGTCGTGCACCTGCACCGACTCGGGCTCCGGCAGCACGGTGGCGGGCGCGGGCGCCGGCAACCGGCCGGGCCACGGCCGGTCCAGAGGACGCTCGGGGTCGCTCTGGTCGCCCCACGGACGCAGGTGGACCTGCTCGCGCACGTCACGCCCGCCCTGCACCGTGGCCGTGAGCAGCCCCGAGCCTCCGACGATGCTCTGCACCCGGTCCAGCACACGGTGCGCGCGCAGGTCGCCGCCGGACGGCCCGCCCCACAGGCGGCCCTGCTCGACGCCCGCGGGCGCGACGTCGAGCGCGGTGACCGACAGGCGGACCAGCGTGACCGACGGCGTGTCCTCGGGGTGCGGGTCCCACTCCGGCGCCTCGGGGCCGGTGGCGGCCGCCAGGTCCGCCGACGACTGCCGGCGGGTGCGCGCGTCGAGCCGGCGCGAGCGCGCGGTCGTCACGGCCGTGGTGGTGAGCCAGCTCTCGAGCTGCCAGCGGATGCGGTCGGTGATGCGCGACGGCGACAGCCCGCCCCACCCGCCGAGGTCGGTGCGCCACACCCGGACCAGGTCGACGCCCTCGTCGGTGCGGGCCGCGATCTCCAGCCGTCCGCACGTCAGCCCGCGCGCGACGAGCATCGCGTGCAGGTCCTCGGCCAGCCGACGACCCGCGAACGTCGCGGTGTCCACGCGGTCCACCGGCGGGTCCAGCTCGGTGCTGACGTCGAGGTCCGCCTCCGGGCGACGACGCACGGGAGGACGCTCGTCGTCGCCGCGCGCAAGCAGGTGCGCCCACACCCCGAGGCGGCCGAACCGCGCGTGCACGTCCGCGGACGGCAGCGCCGCGAGCTGGCCGAGCCGACGAAGGCCCAGCCGGTGCAGCAGGTCGACGAGCTCGTCGACCTGGCCTGAGCCCTCCTGCGTGACCGCCGCGAAGGCGAGCTCGGTCATCGGCCGGGATGCCAGGAACTGCGGCGAGCCCCCCGGCGGGACCCACGCGCCGATGCGTGCGGCCACGACGGCGGCGAGCAGCCCGTCGGCCGTCCCGACCGCGCACTCGTGCCCGGTGCCCTGCGCGACGGCCTCGACGAGCCGTTCCGCGAGTGCGTCCTCCGAGCCGTGGTACCGACTGGCGCCACCGGCGGGCAGCAGGAGCAGGCCGGGCCGGACCACCTCGAGGCCGGCCACCACGGTCTCGGCTGCCATGGCCACAGGTTCGAACATCCGCACGTCGCGCGCGTCGTCGGCCGGCAGCAGCTCCAGCTCGGGGCAGCAGCCCTGCGCCTGGCGTCGGCGCATACCGCGGCGCACCCCCTCGAGCCGCGCCAGCGCGTTGACCGCGCTCACCCGCTGACCGGCGAGCACCGCGGCGGGCAGGTGCGCGGGGACCTCGAGCGCCGCGACCGCCGCGACGACGGGCCAGTCCGGCACCCACAGGACGGTGGTGCGCGTGCTCATCCGACGAGCCGCAGGTCAGGCCGCGCCGCCGCCGGTGACACGACGGCTGTGGACTGCGGGGCGGCCCGTCGACGGGGGTCGTCGGGGAGGCCGTCCGGGGCGGCCAGCGGCAGCGCGAGCACGAGCGACAACGGCACGGCCGCGCCGCGCCGACCGGTGCGGGCCACGCGGACCTGCTGCGTGCGCAGGCGTCCTTCACCCGAGCCCACCCCGTGCCACCCGCCCTGACCCCCGACGGGGTCCACGGTCAGGATCACGTCCGCGCCCGGCCAGGCGACAGTCGCGAGCAGCACCGCACCGCGCTCGCGCGCCCGCGCGGACAGCCTGCGCCGGTCGGCGTCGACGAGGGCGGCCTGCGGTCCGACGACCACCACGTCCATGCCGTCGACGAGCGCCCCGAGCACGGTCGCGGCATCCGCCCCCGGGGACGGGACGACGGCCAGGCGGGTCAGGTCGACGCCGGCCTGCGCCGCGGCGAGCAGACCCAGAGCGGGCTGCCCGACGACCGTCACCCAGGCGCCGGACGCACTCGCGGCAGCGAGCACGGCCACCGCGAGCGAGGTCGAGCCGAGGACCGCCGTGGTGGCCCCTCGGCGCAGACCGTCCGGGAGCAGTGGCGCCAGCGCGGGCGGGACGGGCAGCGCCGGGCGCTCGGTGGTGAGCAGCGCCGTGGTGGGCAGCGCCGTGGTGGGCAGCGCCGCGCTCAGGGCGTCGGTGCGCGTGGACCGCGCCCCGTGAACCGCCTGCACGACGGCGTCCGGCAGAACAGCGTCCGGCAGAACGGCGTCCGGCAGAACGGCGTCCAGACCCGTGGTGTCCCGGGGCAGCACAGCGGGCTCGGGCGACCTGGCGGGCGCCTCGGTGCGCAGGTGCACGCTGCGGGCACCGGTACGGAGCTCGGCGTGAGCCAGGGCGAGGCGAGCGCGGGCGACTCGCTCCTCCCGGGTCAGCACCTCGACCGTCATGACCGTCCCTGTGTTCGTCTCCTGCCACGGCACCGCCCCGCTGAGCGCGACGTGGCGCACGCGAAAGAGACGGCAAACCGTTCGAACGCTTGTTCGATCACCCTAGTACACGTCGCCCACAGTCCCGGTGTCAACCTCGCAGGCGGCGGCTCCGCACCCTCGCCCGACCCCCCGGCACACCCCGGGCAGCGCACGCCACCAGGTGGGACCTGCGGTCCCGTCGACCGGTCGTCGGAGGCGTATGGTTTGACGGATTGATCAATCCATCAAACCTGCGGCAGGCCATCGGAGGTCCCGTGCCACTGCGTGCCCACGGCCTCGACCGTCCCCTCCCGGACGTCAAGGCCGACCTGTTCAAGGCGCTCGCACACCCCGTGCGCGTGCGCACGCTGGAGCTCCTCGTCGAGGGTGACCGCCAGGTCGCCGAGCTGCTCACCGAGCTGGGGCTCGAGGCCTCGCACCTGTCGCAGCACCTCGGCGTGCTGCGACGCGCCGGCGTCGTCACCGCGCGGCGCACCGGCAACGCGGTCCACTACGCCCTGGCCCTGCCCGCCGTGGCCGACATGCTCGCCGCCGCCCGCGCGGTCCTCGTCGACGCCGCCGCGCGCCGCCACGAGCTCCTCACGGACGGCGACGCGTGAGCGTCGACGAGGCACCGACCACCACCCCTGACCTCACCTTCGGCCAGACCCACCCCGGCGCACTGCTCGTCGCCGCACGCCGCCGCGTGATCGCCCTCGCACCGCACCGCGACGACTACACGGGGCTGTCGCGCTCCTGGCGCCGCGACCTGCTCGCGGGCCTCACGGTCGCGATCGTCGCGCTGCCGCTCGCGCTCGGCTTCGGTGTGTCGTCGGGGCTGGGCGCGGCGGCGGGCCTCGTGACGGCCGTGGTCGCGGGAGCCGTCGCCGCGGTCCTCGGCGGCTCGCACCTGCAGGTCAGCGGGCCGACCGGCGCGATGACGGTCGTCCTGCTCCCCGTGGTCGCCCGGTTCGGACCCGAGTCCGTGCCCGTGGTCGCAATCATGGCGGGCGGCCTCGTCGTGCTGGCGGGCGTCCTGGGCCTCGGCCGGCTCGTCGCGTACATCCCGTGGCCCGTCGTCGAGGGGTTCACGGTCGGCATCGGCCTGGTCATCGCGCTGCAGCAGGTCCCGCTCGCACTGGGCACCCCCGCCGCGCCGGGCACGAACGCGGCGCAGGTGGCCCTGGACACGATCGGTGACGTCGACTGGGCAGCCGCGGTCGCCCCGCTCGCGCTCGTCGTCCTGGCGGTCGCGCTCATGGTCGTCCTCCCCCGGCTCCGTCGCGGGATTCCCGCCTCCCTCGTCGCCGTCGTGGTGGCCACCCTCGTCGCCGAGCTCGCCGACCTGGACGTCCCTCGGATCGGCGCCCTCCCGGCCTCCTTGCCCGCCCCTCACCTGCCCGTCGTGGACGCCCAGACGACGAGTGCGCTGTTCTCGTCCGCGCTCGCCGTGGCGGCGCTCGCCGCGCTCGAGTCGCTGCTGTCGGCGCGGGTCGCCGACGGCATGGCCGACGACCTGGCGCGCACCAAGCCCAACCGCGAGCTCGTCGGGCAGGGTCTCGCGAACGTCGCGTCCGGCCTGTTCGGCGGGCTGCCCGCGACCGGCGCGATCGCCCGCACCGCGGTCAACGTGCGCTCGGGGGCGCGCACCCGCGTGGCGGCTCTCAGCCACGCGGCGCTGCTCGCGGGCGTCGTCTACCTCGCGGCGCCGTGGGTGGGCCGGATCCCGTTGGCGGCGCTCGCCGCGGTCCTGCTCGTCACGGCCGCGCGCATGGTCGACGTCTCGACGGCCGCCGCGATCTGCCGCTCGGGTCGGTCAGGCGCAGCGGTCTTCCTCACGACGCTCGTCGTGACGGTCGTGTTCGACCTGGTGCTCGCGGTCGAGGTCGGCGTCGCGGTGGCCGCCGTGCTCGCGCTGCGCGCGGTGGCACGGGCGAGCGGTCTGCACCGCGAGGACGCGCCCGACGAGGTGCTGCACGCCGACGACGAGCGCGCCCTGCTGCACGAGCACATCGCCGTCTACCGCATCGACGGCGCGCTGTTCTTCGCGGACGTGCGGCGGTTCCTCGACGAGCTCGCGCAGGTCACCGACGTCCGGGTGGTGGTGCTGCGGCTGTCGAGCGTGAGCGTCCTCGACACGAGCGGCGCGCACGCGCTCGCGCAGATCGTCATCGACCTGCAGCACCGCGGGATCGTCGTCCTGCTCAAGGGGCTGCGCCCGCAGCACCACCGCGTCGTGAAGTCGGTGGGCGTGCTGGACGTGCTCGCGCACGAGCACCACCTCTTCGACGACCTGGGCACCGCGTTGGAGCACGCTCGCTCGCACGTGCGCGGCGAGGAGGCCACGATGGGCGCTGCCACATCCGGATCCCGCACGTCCACGACGACCCCGGAGGAGCCGTGACCTCGATCGCCCGCCCCGTCGCCCCTGATCCGTACAGCCTCCTGCCCGTGGTGCCGACGCTCGTCGTGACCAGCACCGACTGGACCCACGGCGCGCCGGTCCCCGACGTGCACACGAACACCGCCCGCGGACGCAACGTGTCGCCCCAGGTCGCGTGGACCGGTGCACCCGCGGGGACGCGCGGCTTCGCGGTGAGCGTGTTCGACCCCGACGCACCGGGCGTCGCCGGCTGGTTCCACTGGACGGTCCTCGGCCTCGGCGCGGACGTGTCGTCGCTGGCGTCGGGAGCGGGCACGCCCGACGGCCTCGCGCTTCCTGCCGGCGCACTCCAGCTCCGCAACGACGACGGCGAGGTCGGCTACACCGGGTGCGCGCCGCCGCCCGGCGACCAGGTGCACCGCTACTTCCTCGTCGTGCACGCGCTCGACACGGCCGACCTCGGCCTGACCGCCGACACCTCGCCCGGTGCCGCGAGCTGTGCGCTGGTCTTCCACACGCTCGCGCGCGGCGTCCTCGTCGGGACGTACCAGCGCTGACGCCCTCCCCCGGCACGCCGTCCCGCCCGTCGAGACCTCGGCTCTCGACGGGCGGGACGGCGTCGGTAGGCTGCGCGCGTGACCCTGGGGACGTTGACCTGGCAGCCCGCGCTCGAGCGCCTCGACCTCGTCGCGCCGAGCACCGCGGCGACGCTGGCCGGGTGGGCGGCCGACGACGACGAGGTCGCGTCACGCGTGCTCGTCGCCGAGATCGACCCGGACCTCGCGGACACCGCCGCGCTGACCGCGGCGTTCGACCTGCCCCCATCGGCGTCAGCGAACTGCGTGCTGGTCGCGGGTCGACGCGAGGGACTCGAGCGCGTCGCCGCGGCGGTCGTGCGCGCGACCACCAGGGCGGACGTGAACAACGCGGTCAAGCGTCTGCTCGACGTCCGCAAGGCCTCGTTCCTGCCGATGGACCGCGCCACCGCGGAGTCGGGCATGGAGTACGGGGGCATCACGCCGGTCGGGCTGCCAGCCGGGTACCGCGTGCTGGTCGACGCGCGCGTCACCGAGCCTGACGAGGCCGGCGAGCTGGTCGTCATCGGCAGCGGGCTCCGGCGCTCCAAGATCGCCCTGCCGGGCGCGCTGCTGGCGCGGCTGCCCGGCGCCGAGGTCGTCGACGGGCTCGCCCTGCTCTGAGATCCTTGGCGCTTCGCGCACCTGGACTTGATGCACCGATGACCGCCCCGTGAGGCCCCTGTGAAGGTCGCGTGAGATGTGGTCGAAGTCGCCCACCACGGGCGCCCGAAGCGGGACGCAGGTCCCTGCTCGCACCCCGCCGCGCGGCCGACCATCAAGTCATGGACCTGCTCCTGGCCGACCCCACCGACCAACAGACCGACACCGTCACCACCCTGAGCAACGAGGTCATCGAGACCACGTTCCTCGCGGCCGCTCGCGCGCTCGACGACGACCTGCCGCCCTTCTGGGACTGAGCACCCCACCGGCCTGACGGTCGGCCGGCACCGGGTCCGCGACGTCGCGGCCCCGCCGCGTCACCCGACGCGCGTCGCCCAGAACGCCACCGCGGCCGCCGCCGCGACGTTGAGCGAGTCGACTCCCCCGGCCATCGGGATCCGCACGACGAGGTCGCACGCCGCGACCGTCGTCGCCTTGAGGCCGTGCCCCTCGGCACCGAGCACCATCGCGAGCCGCTCCGGCGGGTCCGCGACCAGCTCGTCGAGCGTGATCGCGTCCTCGGACAGCGCGAGCGCCGCCGAGACGAACCCCGCCGCGCGCAGCGCCGCGACGCCGTCCGGCCACGGCTCGATCCGCGTCCACGGCACCTGGAACACGGTCCCCATCGACACGCGCACCGAGCGCCGGTACAACGGGTCCGCGCAGCGCGGTGTGACCAGCACCGCGTCCACGCCGAGCGCCGCGGCCGACCGGAACGCCGCGCCCACGTTGGTGTGGTCGACGATGTCCTCGAGCACGGCGACGCGCCGCGCACCGGCCAGCACGTCGGCGACGGCGGGCAGGGGCGGGCGGTGCATCGCCGCGAGCGCGCCGCGGTGCACGTGGAAGCCGGTGATCGCCTCGAGCACGGGCTCGTCGGCGACGTACACCGTGATCGGTTCCCGCTCGTCGTCCTGCGCGGGCAGCGCGGCGACCATGCGCTCCAGGTCCGGCACCCAGCGCGGCGCGAGCAGCACCGAGCGCGGCCGGTGCCCCGCGCGCAGCGCGCGTTCGAGCACGGTCGAGCTCTCGGCGATGTAGAGGCCCTTGGCCGGCTCGTGCTTGGAGCGCAGGGCGACGTCGGTGAGCGAGACGTAGTCGGCGAGCCGGTCGTCGCCGGGGTCGGTCACGGTCCGCAGGTCGAGGTGAGGCACGTCAGAGATCTTCCCAGGCGCGCACGACTCCTCGACGCGCCCGTCTGCACTACGGCAGGCGGACGGCGACCCGCTCGTCGTCGCCCACGACGAACGCCGCGACCGCGTCGCCCCGTCGCACCTCGTAGTCGCCGCGCCACCCCTCGACCGCGACCTGCCCGGCGGCATCGGTGCGCGTCGTGGTCGGCGCGTGCCACCACTGCCCCCGCACGAGGTCCCGCAGGGCCGTGTAGGCGGGCTTGGGCGTCCCGTCGCGGCGGACCAGACCGGCGGGCGCACCCAGCCACGCGCCCTCGTCGCCCAGACCCCAGTACGTCACCGACTGCACCGCGGGGTGCTCGACGAGCATCTGGTAGTGCCGTGTGAGCTCGTCGGCCTGGCGCTGCTCGCCCTCGGGCGTCGAGGGCCACTCGTCGACCCGGTAGTCGTTGAGGTCGACGATCTCGCGCGGCATGAGGTGGCCCGAGACGAGCGTGGTCTCGGTGAAGTGCAGCGGCAGGCCGAACCGTGAGAAGCGCTCGAGCACGCGCGCGGTCTTCTCCTCACCCCACCAGCCCTGGTGCATGTGGCTCTGCAGCCCCAGCACGTCGACCTGGATGCCCGCCTCGAGCACGCCCTCGATGAGGCACTCGTACGCCGTCGACATGTCGAAGTCGTTGAGCAGGAGGGTCGCGCTGGGATTCGCGGCGCGTGCCGTCTCGAACGCGAGGCGGATCGTCGCGATGCGCCCGCGCTCCCATGCGAGGGGGGTGATCGCGTTCTTCTCGGCGCGGAACACGGGCATGATCACGACCTCGTTGATCGCGTCCCACGTGTCGACGAGCCCCGCGAACTCGCTCACGTCCCGCGTGATGCGCTCGCGCTGCACGCGCTCGACCTCGTCGACCGGCAGGTCGAGCAGCCAGCCCGGCGCGAGCGTGTGCCACATGAGCGGGTGACCCTTGACGCGCACGCCCCGCTCGACGAGCCGGCTCGCGGCCTCGCGCAGGACGGCGGTGCGCGGGTGGCCGCGCTCGGGCTCGAAGTGCCGCCAGTAGAACGGCAGCGTCGCCGTGTCGAACAGGTCGAGCCACAGGTCCTCGAGCGGCGACGAGGCCTGCGGCTCCCGGCGCAGGAACTCGAAGCCCGTGCAGCCGAAGCCGAACGCGTGCCGCGTCTGCGCGACCGTGACGTCGGTGTCGGCGAGCGGCGCGCCGTCGGGCCCGAGCACGGTCACGACGGCTCGCGCGGTGCGGTGGTCCAGGTGGGACACGGTTCTCCTCAAGGTGTCGGGCGTACGGAAGATCTCACGGCCGGGGTGCGGCCGGACAGCAGCGCGCGCCCGCCGAGCACGGAGGCCACGCCCCCGAGGACGGCGATGGCGGGGACGACGAGGAACGCGGTGTGCACGCCGACCGCGTCCGCGAGCGCGCCGAGCACGAAGGGCGCGAGTCCGATCGCGAGCCCGCCGGCGAGCGTCGCGCGGGCCTGTGCGGAGTCCTGCGCACCCGGGGCGGTCGACAGCAGCAGCGCGACGGACAGCGGGTACTGCGCGCCGCAGCCCACGCCGGCGACCACGAGCCCCGCCACGGCGACGGTCGGGGAGGTCGCGGTCCACAGCACGGCCCAGCCCGCGACGGTCACGACGAAGGACACCGCGAGGAGCAGCGCGGGACGCACGCGCAGGGACATCGGGCCGACGACGAAGCGCACGGCGGACAGCCCTGCGACGAACCCGGCGGTGGTGGCGGTGGCGATCCCCGCGCCGGCGGCGGTCTGGTCGCGCACCAGGTCGGTGGACCAGAACGTCGTGACGTTCTCGAGCGCGATCGCGGCGACCAGGCTGCCGAGGAAGCACCACGCCGCGAGCCGGCGGCGCGGAGGTGCCTGAGTGACGGGCGCGAGCGGGTCGGCGGCTGGGGCGGTCGGCTCGGTCTCGTCGGGCCGCTCGACGACCGCGACGGCGGTCGCCTCGACCGAGCCGAGCACCGGCTCGACCCCGTGCGGCCCGTCCAGGCGCACGACGGCGTGCGCGTGCGGCTGCTCGGCCACGGCGTGAGGGCCGCGCGTCGGTGGCGTCATCGCGCCGCCGACCGGGATCCGCAGGGCGCGCCACACGACGACCCCCGCGAGCACGACCGTCACCGCGACCGCGGGCCGCCAGCCCCAGCCGATCGCGACGCACAGCCCCGCGGCGAGCGGGCCGACCAGGCCGACGGACGACCCCACGCCGTTCGCCTCGGTCACCGCTGCCGACGCGGCCTCGCCGTGGTGCCGCGCGAGCCCCGCCTGCGACGACGCGATCGCGACGTTGCCGCCCACCGCCATGACCGCGACCGACGGCAGGCTGACCCACAGCGACGGCGCGAGCACGAGCCCGACGACACCGGCCGCGACGAGTCCCAGAGCGACGACGATCGCGGCGCGCCGACCCCGACCCGCGATGAGCGTGGGCGCCGCCCAGCTCGCCAGCACCGCGCCCGCGGCCATCGCGGTGCCGTGCAGGCCCGCCTGCGCGGCCGAGATGCCGAACTCCTCGGCGAGCAGCGGCACGCTCGGGTTGAAGGAGTAGAGGAACCAGCCCCAGACGACGAACGCCCCGTAGAACGTCCAGGTCAGGCTGTCGCGGCGCATCCCGCGAGGATACGTCCCCGCGGGCGCGCCACCGCGGGACCACCGGCCGTCGTCGTCACCGGACGGCGCGGCTCGCGCGCAGCCGCGCGACGAGCGTGTCGAGCTCCTGGCGGTACTCGGGCGCTCGCGGGTAGCCACTGTGCGCCGCCACCGCGAGCAGGTACGCGTCCGCGTCGACCTCGCTCGCGGGCACGTCGACGACGCTGTCGGCGTACGCGTCGACCGGGAAGCCGATGAAGTCCGTGCGCCGCCACAGGCTGCGCCAGCGCACGGCACCGGCGCGCCCCTCTCCTCCGTGCGCGCTGAGCGAGGCTCGCAGCGTCGGTCCGGCGTGCGCCACGCCTGGCGGCACCGGGCAGTCCCACGGGTCCGGGTTCCACAGCCGGGCGCCCGCGCTCGGCTGTGTGCCGAGCACCGAGGGCCCGAACAGCTCCGGGAAGAACCGTCCGAAGTACGCGCGCAGCTGGGTGCCGTAGGTCAGCAGGCCGACCCGGTGGTCGTACGGTCCGGCGGGGCCGTCCCAGCGCGCCAGCAGCGTCGCCACGCACACGACGCCGCCGAGGCTGTGCGCCGACAGCAGCACCCGACGTTTGCGCCGCTCGTCGTCGGGGATCGGCGTCCCGTCGTCGCCCAGCCACGCGTCGATCCGGGAGCGCAGCTCGGGCACCACACGCTCGGCGTAGCACGGCGGCGCGAACGGGT
>NZ_LFKW01000134.1:0-5857 GCF_001040865.1 Cellulomonas sp. A375-1
GACGGGACGTCGCTGCCACGTCGCCGGGCGGCCGGCTTGCCGGCGATCGGGTCGTGCGGTGGGCGTGGGGGATCGCGGCCGGGGCGCTCGCGTTCGTCGCGCTCGTCGGGGCCCGTGCCGAGTGGCCGCTGCGTGCCGCGCACGACGCGGCCGCGCGCGGGGACGCCGAGGCCTACTCCACTGCCTGCGACTCCGCGCGCACCCTGCGTGCGTGGGACCGTGCGGTCCCGTCGATCTGCGCTCAGGACGCCGCCGCTGCGCTCGACGCTCGACTCGGCGCCGAGCCGGCCGCCGAGTCCGACGTGCCCCTCGTCGCGGCGGCGACCGAGATGGCGGACCGGGCGCTGGCCACCGACCCGCACGACCGGGGAGCGCTCGGTGCTCGCGCCGTGCTCCGCCAGGCGGCCGACGACCTGGACGGCGCGCTCGCCGACGTCGAGCGGGTCCTGACGCTCACCCCCGACGACCCGGCGGCCCTGCTGCGGGCCGGCGCGCTGCGGGCCTGGTCGGGTGACGTCGACGGCGCGGTGGCCGACTTCGAGCACGTCCTGCGCATCGACCCGGGCGACGAGCGGGCCCGGACGAACCTGGCGATCCTCACCACCGGCTGACCTCATCCCCGGCGCGCGCGGCGAGGTCGTCAGCCCTGCGGCGGGTCGTCAGGTGGCACCGACGACATCGTGTGGACCTGACGATCTCGGCGGCGAGGGGCTCAGAAATCGGTGGAGGGGGGCGGCCGGGGCGGCCTAGCGTCGGGGCGTGACTGCTGGCCAGTGGCGCGTCGTGCGCGCCGAGCGGACCGCGGTGCTCGTCGTACCCGCCGGTCCGTCCGGTGACCCCGGTGACGTCCGCGGGGGCGCGACCGAGGCAGCGCACGCGCACCTCGCGGGCGACGGCCTCGCGGGTGGTGACGCCCGCGCGAGCTCGCCCGAGCCACTGCCCGCCGGCCTTGCCCGGGACGGGCTCGCGGACTCCGACGAGGGCCGGACGGCCGTGGCCGTGGGTGACCTCGTCGAGCTGGATCCTGAGTCCGGGCTCGTCGCGACGGTGCTGCCGCGCCGCTCGGCGCTCGTGCGCGACACCGCGGGCCGCACGTCGCACGTGCAGGTGCTCGCCGCGAACGTCGACGTCGTGCTCGTCGTCGAGCACCTCGACCCGGACCCGGACCTCGGGCGCGTCGAGCGGCTCCTGACCCTCGCGTGGCGCTCGGGCGCGCAGCCCGTCGTCGTCCTCACCAAGGCCGACCTGGTCCCCGACCCGCACGGCATGGCTCAGGACGTCGCTGCGGCGGCGCTCGCGGTCGACGTGCACGCCGTCTCCGCTGCGACGGGGGAGGGCCTCGACCCGGTGCGCGCGCTGCTCGGTCCCGGGGTCACGCTCGTCGTCGTCGGGCCCTCCGGTGCGGGCAAGTCGACGCTCGTCAACGCGCTCGCGGGCCGCGAGATCATGGCCACCGGTGAGCGCAGGCAGGACGGGCGCGGACGGCACACGACGACGCACCGCGAGCTCGTCCCGCTGCCGAGCGGTGCGATGCTCATCGACACCCCGGGCCTGAGGGCCGTGGGCCTCGTGGCCGACGCCGACGCGCTCGACCACACCTTCGCGGACGTCGCCGAGCTCGCGGCCCGCTGCAAGTTCGCCGACTGCTCGCACGCGAGCGAGCCGGGTTGCGCGGTCCTCGCCGCGCTCGACCGCGGCGAGCTCGACCAGCGCCGCTTCGCGAGCTGGCGCAAGCTCGAGCGCGAGGCCGCCTACCAGGAGCGCCGGGTCGACGCGCGTCTGGCTGCTGCCGAGAAGGCGCGCTGGAAGCGCATCACGCAGGAGTACCACCGCGGCCATCGAGGTGCGGGCGCTCCACGCCCCTGACCCGGTGCCGATGCGCTGCCGCGCCCGCTCTCGCGGGGGTGGAGCACCGCTCGTGGTGGGGCGGGTGCGGCAGGACGGTGCCCCGCCCGTGCGCGGGGGAGAATCGAGCCGTGCCACCTCGTCGTCGTACCGATCCTGCCGCGGGCCGCGCGGCGCTCGCGGCATGGCGTGCGGACCCGTCGTCCGTCGTCGACCGCCGGACCGCCGTGCGGTTCACGCTCGAGGAGCTCGCGGACGTCGCGCCCGGGAACTCGGTCGAGGTGCGGGTCCCGCCGGACGGTGCCGTGCAGGCCGTCGCCGGGCCGCGCCACACGCGCGGCACGCCGCCCAACGTCGTCGAGACCGACCCGCAGACCTGGCTCGAGCTCGCCACCGGCGCACTCACGTGGCCGGACGCGCTCGCGTCGGGCCGCGTGCACGCCTCGGGCGAGCGCGCAGACCTCGCCGACTGGCTCCCCCTCCAAGCCACCCGCCCCCGCTGACCACCGCAGCGCCCCGCCCCGCCCGCTGCGCGCACGCCCGCGCTGACCCCGGTGCCCCGTCGGTGCAGCGATGAATGCAGGTGGGGTGGCCAGACCGTGCACGCCACCTGCATTCATGGCTGCATCGACGTGGGTGGGGGGCGGGGAGTGGGTGGGCGGGACTCTTGTCCCGGCAAATGCTGACCGAGTGGTAAGAAACTTGGCGGAGGCGCCGGCGCCTCACCGGCGCTGCTCGCCAGCCCGGAAAGGCCGTGACCGTGACCGACTTCTCGCCCCTCCTGCAGCCCGGACGCATCGGATCCCTGACGCTCCCCAACCGCGTGATCATGGCCCCGATGGGGACAGAGATGGGCACGCACGAGGGCCTGTTCACCGAGCGGGAGATCGCCTACTACACCGAGCGTGCGAAGGGCGGCACGGGCCTCGTCGTCACCGGGATCAGCGCCGTCTCGCAGGACTACGAGCAGATCAACCCCGGGCTGTGCCGGGTCGACACCGACGACTGCGTCCCTGGCCTGACCGCGCTCGCTGCGGCGATCCACGAGGTCGGCGGGCTCGTCTCGCTGCAGCTCACGGCGGGCCTCGGCCGCAACATCAACGTCGTCGACCCCGACCGCCTGCCCATCTCGGCCTCCGACAACCCGCACTACGCCACGCCCGACGTGCTGTGCCGCCCGCTCGAGCTCGACGAGATCCGGGTCCTCGTGCGGCGGTTCGGGGAGGCCGCCGCGCGCGCCGCCACCGCGGGGATCGACGCGATCGACATCCACGGCCACACGGGCTACCTGATCGACCAGTTCATGAGCCCGCAGTGGAACCGCCGGACCGACGAGTACGGCGGCTCGACCGAGAACCGCTGCCGGTTCGCCGTCGAGATCATCCAGGCGGTCAAGGCCGCGGCGCCCGGCCTGCCGGTGAGCTTCCGGCTCTCGGTCGACCACCGGTACCCGGGCGGACGCGGCGTCGCCGAGTCGCAGGAGATCGCGAGGATCCTGCAGGACGCGGGCCTCGACCTGATGATGGCCGACGAGGGTTCCTACGAGGCCATGGACTACGTCTTCCCGCCCTACTACCTGGGTGACGCGTGCATGGTGCCCGCGGCGCGGGCCATGAAGGAGGTCCTCTCGATCCCCGTGATGGCGGTGGGCAACCTCACGCCCGAGAACGCCGTGGCGGTGCTCGAGGACGGCGACGCCGACTTCGTCGGGATCGGCCGCGGGCTGATCGCCGACCCGCAGTGGGCGGGCAAGATCGCCGCGGGCCGCCGTGACGACATCCGCCCGTGCATCCGGTGCAACCAGCTGTGCGTCGGCAACGCGTTCTTCGCGCTCCCGCTCGGCTGCGCGGTCAACCCGCAGGTCGGCTTCGAGCGCGAGCGTGCGCTCACGCCCGTCGACACGCCGCGCCGTGTCGCGGTCGTCGGAGGCGGGCCGGCGGGCCTCGAGGCGGCGCGCGTCGCCGCGATCCGTGGTCACGACGTCGACCTGTACGAGTCCGAGCACCACCTCGGCGGTGTGCTGTGGCCGGCCGCGACCCCGGAGTTCAAGTCCGAGCTGCGCAAGATGATCGCCTGGTGGGAGCGGCAGCTCAGCGGCCTGCCGGTGCGGGTCCACCTGGGCACGACGATCACCGCGGAGTCGCCCGAGCTCGACGGGGTCGACGACGTGATCGTCGCGACGGGCGCGGCGCCGGTCGTGCCGCTGTCGATCCCGGGCATCGAGCGCAGCGTCGACGTGGTCGACGCACACCTGGACCGCGCGCTGGTCGGGCACCGTGTGGCCGTCGCGGGCGGCGGGCTCTCGGGCGTGGACCTGGCGCTCGAGCTCGCGGAGGACGGGCACGAGGTGACCGTCGTGGAGATGTCCGACGCGGTCGCCCCTGACCTGCTCATCATCAACAAGATCACGCTGCTGCGTCGGCTCGAGGCCGCCGGCGTGCGGCTCCTCACCGGGCACGCGGTGGTGCGGGTGACCGACGCCGGGCTCGTCGCCGAAGGTCCCGACGGCACGGTCGAGGTCGAGGCGGACACCGTGGTCTCGGCGTTCGGGGTGCGCGCCGCGCGCGGCCTGGCCGACTCCCTCGAGAGCCGCGTCAAGGTCCACCCCGTCGGGGACTGCGTGCACCCGGCGAAGGTCGCCGAGGCCGTCAACGCGGGCTTCGAGGCCGCTTTCGCGCTCTGAGCCCCGGGCCGTGCCGACCCCGCCCCCGGGTCGGCACGTCCCGGCCCTGGCCTAGGATCACGGGGTGCCGGACGACCCCCAGACCCCCCAGCAGGACGCGCAGGAGCCGACCGAGCCCGAGGCTCGCCAGCCCCGGCGGACGGCGTCCGACCCCGTCACGCGAGCGGCGGGCGAGTCCCCGTCCGACGAGGCCGAGATCGACGAGCGCGAGCTCGAGCGCGTGGCGGTGCCCGCGCGCGTGCGCCGCGCCCCCAAGTTCGGGGCGTTCATCGTGGCGGGCGCGGTCGTCGGGGTCGTCGTCGCGCTGCTGGCCACGGCGGTCGTCGGGTGGGTGAGCGGCGACGGCGGGGGGCTCTCGTCGGACGTCCCCTCGGGCCAGGGCTTCATCTCGTTCCTCGACGGGCAGGGCACGATCCGCGTCGTGATGGGCGTGACCGGCGCGGTCGTCGGTGGCTTCGTCGGCGGTGCGCTGGCTGCGCGGGCGGACCGCCGCAGCCGCGACCCGCTGGCCTGACGCCCGGGGCGCGCCGAGCGCCTGCTCGTCGTGCGGACCGGTCGCGTCATCGCGTCATCGTGTCTCGCGGCCCGTGCTCCGCGCTGCGCCGGGTGGCGTCACCCGACCAGGGGCGACCGGAGGCCCTAATCGATGTGGTCGGCGCCGAGGTGTGGCCGCCGGAGGGAGAGGTCGGGTTCTCTCGTCGGTACCGGTCCCGGGCGGGCTCACGCGTCGACGTCGATGCGGAGGACGGCAACGCATGCGCTCCGTCACCGCTCGGCGAAGCCGGACAGTCCGAGTCAGCAAGCTCAAGGAGCGTCCATGACCGCCCGTAGAACGTCCTCCCGGGCAGCCGCGCTGCTGTCCGCCGCCACGCTCGCGATCGGCGGCCTGACCGTCGCCGCGAGCTCGGCGACCGCAGCCGAGGGCTGCCGCGTCGACTACACCGTCCAGAGCCAGTGGCCCGGTGGTTTCCAGGGCGACGTGAAGATCACCAACCTCGGCTCGGCCATCTCGTCGTGGAAGGTCGCCTGGACCTGGCCGGCCTCGGGCCAGAAGGTCGCGCAGTCGTGGAACGCCGACGTGCAGACGTCCGGCTCGCAGGTCTCGGCGTCGAGCGTCGGGTGGAACGGTGCGCTCGGCACCGGCGCGAGCGCGTCGTTCGGCTTCATCGGCGCCTTCACGTCCGCCAACCCGGCGCCGACGTCCTTCACGGTCAACGGCGTCGCCTGCACGGGGACGGTCCCGACGACCGGCCCCACGCAGAACCCCACCCCGACCCCGACCCCGACCCCCACCCCGACGCCGACGCCCACCCCGACGCCGACCCCCAC
>NZ_LFKW01000134.1:5903-20516 GCF_001040865.1 Cellulomonas sp. A375-1
CGCCCACGACGACCCCGCCGCCGCAGCCGAGCGGTGACCTGTACGTCGACACGACGAACCAGTCGTACACGGCCTGGCAGGCGGCATCCGGCAGCACCAAGGACCTCCTGGCGAAGATCGCGCTGACGCCGCAGTCGGTGTGGATCGGCAACTGGAACAGCCCGTCGGTCTCGCAGCAGCAGATGCGCGACGCGACGAGCCGTGCCTCGTCGGCAGGCAAGACGGTCTCGGTCGTCATCTACGCCATCCCGGGCCGTGACTGCGGCTCGCACTCGGGCGGTGGGGTGCCGGAGAGCGAGTACGCGCAGTGGGTCGACACGGTCGCGCGGGGCATCGTGGGCCGCCCGATCATCGTGCTCGAGCCCGACGCGCTCGCGCAGCTCGGTGACTGCAGCGGCCAGGGTGACCGCGTGGGCTTCCTGAAGTACGCCGCGAAGTCGCTCACGCAGGCCGGTGGCCGCGTGTACATCGACGCGGGGCACTCGACGTGGCTGTCGGTCGACACCGCGGTGAACCGCCTCAACCAGATCGGGTTCGAGTACGCGGTGGGCTTCGCGCTCAACACGTCGAACTACCAGACGACCTCGTCGTCGCAGTCGTACGGCGAGCAGATCTCGCAGCGCCTCGGCGGCAAGGGCTACGTCATCGACACCTCGCGCAACGGCAACGGCAGCAACGGCGAGTGGTGCAACCCGCGTGGCCGGGCGCTCGGTGACAAGCCGCGCCTCGTGAACGACTCGTCGGGCCTCGACGCGCTGCTGTGGGTCAAGCTGCCGGGCGAGTCCGACGGCTCGTGCAACGGCGGCCCGGCTGCCGGTCAGTGGTGGCAGGAGATCGCCCTGGAGCTCGCGCGCAACGCCAAGTGGTGATCTGATCCAGCGGTGAACGGGGGGCCATGGGTCCAGGGTCGGTGTGCGACCATGGACGCGTGGCCCCCCGCGCTGACGGACGACTGAACCACGACCTCCTCCCGGACGAGAAAGGCCCCCAGGACGCCTGCGGCGTCTTCGGTGTCTGGGCTCCGGGCGAGGAGGTCGCCAAGCTCACCTACTTCGGGCTGTACGCGCTGCAGCACCGTGGACAGGAGTCCGCGGGCATCGCGACGAGCAACGGCTCGCAGCTCCTGGTCTACAAGGACATGGGTCTGGTCTCCCAGGTCTTCGACGAGACCGCGCTGAATGCCCTGCAGGGGCACATCGCCATCGGGCACGCGCGCTACTCGACCACCGGCGCCAGCAACTGGGAGAACGCGCAGCCCACGCTCGGCCCCACGGCCGCCGGCACGGTCGCCCTCGGCCACAACGGCAACCTGACCAACACCGCCGAGCTCGTCGAGCTCGTCGCGGAGCGGTACGGCAGCCAGCGGCGCGGCGAGCTCGCACGCGGCAACACCACCGACACGGCGCTCATCACGGCGCTCCTGGCGGGCGACCCGGACCACACCCTCGAGTCCACCGCGCTCGAGGTCCTGCCTCGCCTGCGCGGCGCCTTCTCGCTCGTGTTCATGGACGAGCGCACGCTGTACGCGGCCCGCGACCCGCAGGGGGTGCGGCCGCTCGTGCTGGGCCGGCTCGAGCGCGGCTGGGTCGTGGCGTCCGAGACCCCGGCGCTCGACATCGTCGGCGCGAGCTTCGTGCGCGAGGTCGAGCCGGGCGAGTTCCTCGCGATCGACGCCGACGGTCTGCGCTCGACCAAGTTCGCGACGCCCGAGCGTGCCGGCTGCGTGTTCGAGTACGTCTACCTGGCCCGCCCGGACACGACGATCGCGGGCCGCTCGGTCCACGCGGCGCGCGTCGAGATGGGCCGCAAGCTGGCCCTCGAGCACCCCACCGAGGCGGACCTCGTCATCCCCGTGCCGGAGTCCGGCACGCCCGCCGCGGTCGGGTACGCGCAGCAGTCGGGCATCCCGTTCGGGCAGGGTCTGACGAAGAACGCGTACGTGGGCCGCACGTTCATCCAGCCGTCGCAGACCCTGCGCCAGCTCGGCATCCGGCTCAAGCTGAACCCGCTGCGCGAGGTCATCCGCGGCAAGCGTCTCGTCGTCGTCGACGACTCGATCGTGCGCGGCAACACGCAGCGCGCCCTCATCCGCATGCTGCGGGAGGCCGGCGCGGCCGAGGTGCACGTGCGCATCTCGTCGCCGCCCGTGAAGTGGCCGTGCTTCTACGGCATCGACTTCGCGAGCCGTGCCGAGCTCATCGCGAACGGGTTGTCCGCCGACGAGATCGCCGCGTCGCTCGGCGCGGACTCGCTCGGCTACATCTCGGAGGAGGCGCTCATCGAGGCGACCGAGCAGCCCGCGAGCCAGCTGTGCACCGCGTGCTTCTCGGGTCGCTACCCGATCGAGCTGCCGCCCGCCGACCGGCTCGGCAAGAACCTGCTCGAGCAGAACGAGCTGCCGCTGGGCGCACCCGAGGACGGGCTGGTCTCGATCCTGCCCGGAGGCGGTGCCGCCACGGCGCTCGACCACCCCTGACTCGACGACCTGTGACTCGACGACCCGCGAGCTGACGAACCCGACCCTGCGCCCGGCGCCCGCGCCCGGCAGAGCCGACCCTCTGGAGCGACCGTGACCTCCCTGCCCGACGACGTGCCCGCCACCGCCGCGCCGATCACCTACGCCACCGCGGGCGTCGACACCGAGGCGGGCGACAAGGCCGTCGAGCTGATGAAGGACGCCGTGCGCGCGACGCACGGTGCACGCGTGCTCGGCGGGGTCGGCGGCTTCGCGGGCCTGTACGACGCGAGCTTCCTCACGCGCTACCGCCACCCGCTGCTCGCGACGTCGACCGACGGCGTCGGCACGAAGGTCGCGATCGCGCAGGCGCTCGACATCCACCACACCATCGGGTTCGACCTCGTCGGCATGGTCGTCGACGACATCGTCGTGGTCGGTGCCGAGCCGCTGTTCATGACGGACTACATCGCCACCGGTCGCGTGGTGCCCGAGCGCATCGCCGACGTGGTGCGCGGCATCGCGCAGGCGTGCCAGGTCGCGGGCACCGCGCTCGTGGGCGGCGAGACCGCCGAGCACCCGGGCCTGCTCGCTCCCGACGAGTACGACGTGGCCGGTGCCGCGACGGGCGTCGTCGAGGCCGACGAGCTGCTCGGTCCGGAGCGCGTGCGCGCCGGCGACGTGCTCGTCGCGCTCGCGTCCAGCGGGCTGCACTCCAACGGCTACTCACTCGTGCGCGCGGTGGTCCGCCAGGCGGGCTGGGGCCTCGAGCGGCACGTCGACGAGCTCGGCCGCACGCTCGGCGAGGAGCTCCTCGAGCCGACGCGCGTCTACGCCGCGGACTGCCTCGCGATCGCGCGCCGTGCGGGGACCGCCGGCGTGCACGCGTTCAGCCACATCACGGGCGGCGGGCTCGCCGCGAACGTGGCGCGCATCCTGCCGGGCGGTCTGGTGGCCGACGTGGACCGCGGGGCCTGGACGCTGCCGCCCGTGTTCTCGCTGGTCCAGGGCCTCGGTCAGGTGCCGTGGACCGACCTCGAGGGCACGCTCAACCTGGGCGTCGGCATGGTGGCCGTGGTCGCCGCGGACGCCGTCGACGGCGTGCTCGCGCACGCCGCACAGCTCGGGCTGCCGGCGTGGGAGCTCGGCACGGTCCGTGACGCCGACCCCGCCCGTGACGTCGTCGGCGCGCCGGGGTTCGTCTCGGGCACCAAGGGGGTCGCGGGTGGCGCGGTTCGCCTGACGGGCGAGTACCGGGTCTCCTGACCGGCGCGTCCCGACGACGCGCGGTCACCGCACGCACTCGTCGCCTGCCAGGCCGGGCCGGGCAGGCGACGAGGGACGAGCAGAAGAACGACGGCTCAGCGTGAGGAGAGCACGACGCCGACGTGGTCGGCGTGGGTGTCGTCAGCTCGTCGCGCGAGACGGGTGACGACGCGCGAGGGAAACGCTCGCAGGGTCAGCGATCGTCGTCGAGCCAGCGGCGACCGTAGTCGTCGTCAGGCTCGTCGTCGGTGTCGACCGCGGCTACGCTACGGCGCTCGATGGGGTCGACGTGAGTCGACAGCTCCTGCTCGAGCGCTCGGTAGTTGGTGTCCGGGCTGAAGTACTTCAGCTCCCGCGCCACCTTCGTCTGCTTAGCCTTCTGACGGCCGCGCCCCATGGCATCGACCCCCTCTAACGTGGAAGCGGGGCGGCACCGTGCTCACACGTGCGGCCCCGGGATGCTGAATCGTCTGTTCGTTCGGCAACGCTACATGGAATCCCGTTATTCCGGCCACTCGCGAGGGGGCGACTCGCATCACGTTCACCCAGGGCGCACCTCTGCGCCACGCCGGGGTATCGATGCTCCGCATCGCGGCTCCGCCGGGCGCGGGTGAAACGTCCGGTTTAGGCTGACCTTGCAAGCCGCTCACCAGCGGACTCGTCGGTTCACAGGACCGGGTTGTACCCTTTCGTAACGAAATCGTGTCCCGGAATGCGTCACATGCCGGGTTCGCACATGCTAGAGGGTGCGGCGAGGCGTCGATGTGGCGTCCTGGCTCGTACCGACAGCACCACCGCACCGGCGGTGGCCGGGAAGGGGAGTCCCGGCGTCGCCCGCAAGCCAGGAGGCAGCACCATGACCGTCAAGCCCGCACCCACCGACAACCTGCTCACGCCGTCCGAGGTCGCCACGCTGTTCCGCGTGGACCCGAAGACCGTGACGCGCTGGGCGAAGGCTGGCAAGCTCTCGTCGATCCGCACGCTCGGCGGGCACCGTCGCTACCTCGAGTCCGAGGTGCAGGCGCTGCTCCAGGGCATCCCCCAGCAGCGCGCGGTCAGCTGACCGACCCCGCCCCCGAGTCCGGCGCGCGAGGCGCGTCGGCGGGCGGGCGTGGGTCTCAGCGATGCCGCGTGGTCATCCGTGACGCCGTCCTGGTCGGACGGCCACAGGTCTGACCGCCGCGTGGCGCGGGGCCGGCTCCCTCACGTACGGGCCCCCGCCAGGACCCCGGGACGGATGTCCCGGGGTCTTCCCATGTCCGGACCCGCGCGAGTCCGGACATGGGCCCGCCGTGGGTCAGCGCGAGCGGCGTGCGATGCGCAGCACGACGATCGTCGCGACGAACGCGGCGGCGATCGCGACGCCGCCGAGCACCTGACGGGCGTGCGCGCGGGCCTCCGGGCTCGCCTCGGGGCTCGTGGCGTCCGACGCCAGGCGACGAGCCGTCGTGATGGCCGCGTCCGCCTGGGCGCGCGGAGCGAGGCGAGCGGTGAGCTCGTCGACCGTCGTCGCGAGCTGGTGACGCGTCGCGGCGATCTCCGCCTCGATCGCGACCATCGACGGCGTGCTGAACGGGGTCGGCGCGGGCTTCTCGTCGGTCATCGGGCTCCTCCCAGCGGTCCAGCGATGCTCATGCCGACGGCCCCTTGAGCGCGGCGATGTCGTCCTGCACGCTCGCGATCGCCGCCTGGGGTGCCGGCGGCGACGCCTTCTGCAGCGCCTTGACGCCCAGCAGCCCGAGGATCAGGACGACCAGCAGCAGCAGGACCGTCACGATCAGCGCTGCCAGCCACAGGGGCAGCCACAGGTCGAGCACGATCACGAGCGTCGTGAGCACCGCGGCGAGCAGGTACAGCGCCAGGACGCCCGCCGCGACGAGCATGCCCGCCCCGGCGCCGAGGATCTTCGCGCGCTCGGCGATCTCGGTCTTCGCGAGCGCGATCTCCGCTCGGACGAGCCGGGAGGTCTGCTCGCTCAGGTCGCTCACGAGCTGCCCGAGCGAACGCTGCGGTGGCGCGTTCGTCGTCATCGGTGCTGCCTTTCGTCGTCCTGCCGGGTGCTGCGGCGCAGACCCTCAGTGTGCTGGGGTCGTCCGCGTGCCGCGCGGCGAACGCCCACGTCGTGCGTGCCGGGCCGGCCGGCCGGGTCCGCGTGCGGCCGTCGGGGTCAGTTGTCCCAGGGGTGCACGAGCTCCTCGGCGGGGTGCGTGCTCTCGGGGATCGGCGTGATCCGCGCGGCGGGCGTGCGGGGGAGATGGCTGCGGCCCCACGCGGCGAAGCCGGTCGCGACGAGCAGGAGCGCCGCACCGACGAGCAGCGCCGCGAGCCAGGGCTCGACGACGTGCGCGAGGCCCATCACCGCGGCGGTCACGAACAGCGCGAGCCCGAAGAGCGTGAGCAGCGCCGCCGACGCGAACGCGATCGCCGACGGCCGGACCTGCACGGCCCGCGCCCGGACGCTCGCGCCGACCGCGTCGATCTCGGCCTGGATCGACGAGCGGACCTTGTCCTCCGCCTGCCCGAGCTTCTCGCGGGCGCGCTCGGCGATCGGCTCGGTGAGGCGGTCGAGGAATCGGCGGCGTTCGGGACCGCGGTCGGTCGTCACGGGCTCCTCCTGGGGCGACGGGTGTGTCGCCAGCCTAGTCAGGCAGGGGCGTCGCGAAGCAGGACGCGCGCAGGTTCTCCGTGGCGGGAACTGCGCGACGGCGCAGGAGGCACGGCGCACGGGGCTGGGAACGACGAAGCCCGCCAGGCTGCTCCCTGGCGGGCTTCGTGCAGTGGCTCCGACCGGCGTCGATCCGGTGACCTTTCGATTTTCAGTCGAACGCTCTACCAACTGAGCTACAGAGCCGTGGAGCTGCCTCCAACGACGATGCCGGCCACGAGGACCGGCATAAGTCGAGCGACCCCGACGGGACTTGAACCCGCGACCTCCGCCGTGACAGGGCGGCGCGCTAACCAACTGCGCTACGGGGCCTCGTGATGAGACCTAGTCTTGCATCTTCCACTGCACGTTCTCGTACCCCCAACGGGATTCGAACCCGTGCTACCGCCGTGAAAGGGCGGGGTCCTAGGCCGCTAGACGATGAGGGCGTCGCCCCAGACGTCGAGGCGTCGGTTGACCGTGGATGAGCATACGGGGACTTGCCCGGAACTCCAAAGCGGGCCGCCGCGACGCTGCTCACACCGCTGATCGCGCGGGTCCATCCGGCCCGGCCGGGGACGTGGCCGCTGCGGGCCGGGCAGGATGGACCCGTGTTCGAGATGTCGCGTGAGGAGTTCGACGACGCCGTCCGGGACGCGCTCGACGAGATCCCCGCCGAGCTCGCCGCGGTGATGGACAACGTCGTCGTGCTCGTCGAGGACGAGCCCCCGCCCGGCGAGGAGGACCTGCTGGGTCTCTACGAGGGTGTCCCGCTGACCGAGCGCACCGACTCGTGGGCCGCGGGCTCGCTGCCCGATCGCATCACGGTCTTCCGCAACCCCACGCTCGAGATCTGCGACACGCGCGAGGACGTCGTCGAGGAGGTCGCCATCACGGTGGTCCACGAGGTCGCGCACCACTTCGGCATCGACGACGACCGCCTCCACGAGCTCGGCTGGTCCTGACGCATCGGGCGGGCGGGCGCCGTCCCGCGCCGGGTGCCCGGGGCCGCGGCGCGGACGCGGTTAGGGTCGGCCGCATGGGGATCGGTGTGCGGGTCGGGATCGTGCTGCTGCCGCAGGAGCGCTGGGCGACGCAGCGGGACAAGTGGCGCCAGGCGGAGGAGTGGGGCTTCGACCACGCGTGGACGTACGACCACCTCGCGTGGCGCACGCTCGCCGACGAGCCGTGGTTCGCGACCGTGCCGCTGCTCGCGGCCGCGGCCGAGGCGACCTCGCGGATCGGGCTCGGCACGTTCGTCGCGTCGCCCAACTTCCGGCACCCGGTCCCGTTCGCCAAGGACGTCATGGGGCTCGACGACATCTCCGGCGGGCGCTTCCTGCTCGGCGTGGGTGCCGGCGGTGAGGGCTTCGACGCGTCCGTGACGGGGACCGCGGTCACGCGCGGCGAGCGGACCCGACGGTTCGAGGAGTTCGTCGGCGTGCTCGACACGCTGCTCACGCATCCGGTCACCGAGCACGCGGGCGAGTTCTACACCGCGCACGACGCGCGCATGGTCCCGGGCACGATCGCGCGTCCGCGCACGCCCTTCGTCGTCGCGGCCGCGGGCCCGCGCACGATGACGCTCGCCGCGCGGTACGGCCAGGGTTGGGTCACCTACGGCGCGTCGTACGCGACGGAGGACCTCGAGGACGACCCCGCTCGCGCGCAGGAGCGCTGGTGGGCGGCGCTCGCCGAGCAGGCCGCCGCGTTCGACGAGATCGAGCGCGCGCACCGCCCGGGCGCCGTGCCGCTGCGCCGCTACCTGAGCCTGGACGGGGCGCCGGTGTACTCGCTGACCTCGTCGGACCTCGCGATCGAGGGCGTCGAGCGGGCCGCCGCGCTGGGCTTCACGGACGTGATCGTCCACTGGCCCCGCGACGAGGGGATCTACGCGGGCACGCAGAAGTCGCTGGAGGCATTCGCCGCCCACGTCCTGTCCTGACGGCCCCGCGCCCGCACGCGGGCCGCCGGGAGTGGCGGGTCAGGCGCTCGAGCGAGCCGCCCAGGCGCTGCGGACCATGTCCTGGATCGTGTGGGTCATCCGCCAGCCCAGGTCGCGTGCCGCGAGCTCCCCCGAGGCGACGATCCGCGCGGGGTCTCCCGGGCGGCGGGCCGCGATCTCGGGCGCGAAGTCGATGCCCGTGACCTCGGCGACGGCCGTCATGATCTCGCGCACCGACAGCCCCTCGCCCGAGCCGAGGTTGTACACCGGCTCGAGCGTGCCGCCCTCGGCGAGCGTGCGGGCCGCCGCGACGTGGGCGTCGGCGAGGTCCGCGACGTGCAGGTAGTCGCGCACGCAGGTGCCGTCGGGTGTGGGGTAGTCGTCGCCGCGGATGACCGGCGTCCGGCCCGCGAGCAGGGCCTCGAACACGAGCGGGAACAGGTTGTGCGGGCTCGTGTCGTAGACGTCGGGGGTGCCCGAGCCGACGACGTTGAAGTACCGCAGGCTCGTGTGCTTGAGCCCCGTGGCGCGCGCCTGGTCGCGCAGCAGCCACTCGCCGACGAGCTTGGACTCGCCGTAGGGGGACTCGGGCGCGGTGGGCGTCTGCTCGGTCACGAGGTCGGTGTCCGGGGTGCCGAAGACCGCAGCCGAGGACGAGTAGACGATCGCGTCGACGCCCTGCTCGGCCATGGTCTCGAGCAGCGTGAGCGTGCCCGCGACGTTCTGCCGGTACGTGTGCAGCGGGCGCTCGACCGAGACGCCCGCGTACTTGAACCCGGCGAGGTGCACGACGCCCTCGATGCCGTGCCGCGCGAGCGTGTCGGCGACGACGTCCGGGTCGTCGACCGAGCCGTGCACGAAGGGGACGCCCCGCGGGACGAACTCCTCGTGGCCGCTGGACAGGTCGTCCAGGACGACCGGCTCGAGCCCGACCTTCGTGAACGCGCGCACCACGTGTGCGCCGATGTACCCCGCCCCGCCCGTCACCAACCACGTCATGCGGGTGAGCGTAGCGCGAGACACGTCCGACGAGGGGGGACTTTCGATCAGAAAACAACATGTCCGCACAGATTCGGACCATCGTGCCCGCGTTCCCTCCGTGTCTCCCGACGGGCCGGGTGTTGAGATCTGATCGATTCGAGCCTTGCGGTCGGCGGCTCGTCGCGCTCCCGTCGCGTCGCCTGTGGGCGGCCACGGGCATGATCGGCGCATGGTCCGTGAGCGCACCGAGGTCGCCCTCGTCGTCGACACCGAGCAGCGGCGCGCGCGGCTGGCTCGGCGGCACGGGCTCGCCGAGCCGCTCGCGGACGTGCAGGCAGCCGTGCGGGCGCTCGTCGTGCTGCACGGGACGGACGCGTCCGGTCCGTACGTCGCGTCCTGGGCGCGGGTGCCGGGGTTCGCGACGAGCGACCTGGACGACGAGCTGTACGGACGGCGCTCGCTCGTCCGGCAGCTCGCGATGCGGCGCACGCTGTGGGTCACGGGCACGGACCTGCTGCCCGCGGTCGTCGCCTCGCCCGGGGCGCGCGTCGCGGGCACCGAGCGCCGCAGGCTCGTCAAGGAGCTCCGCCTCGACGGCGGGTTCGGGGACGCCGAGGCGTGGCTCGACCGCGCGGCCGCGCAGGTCCTGGCGGTGCTCGCCGACGGACGGTGCCGGACCGCCGCCGAGCTGCGCACCGAGGTGCCCGAGGCCGGCGGGACGTTCACGGCGGCGCCGGCGTCGACGTGGGCGACCGTCATCCCCGTGATGCCTCGGATCCTCACGTACCTCGGTGCGCGCGGGGTGCTGGTGCGCGGCGAGAACCGCGGGGGATGGACCGCGTCCCGGCCCACCTGGACGCTCACCGAGTCCTGGCTGGGCGGCCCTCTCCCACCGGTCGACGAGGCGGCGGCCCACACCGAGCTGGTCGCGCGCTGGCTGCGTGCGTTCGGGCCCGGGACCGAGCGCGACGTGCAGTGGTGGCTCGGGTCGACGCTCACCGCGGTGCGGCGGTCGCTGGCCGAGCTCGCGGCGGTGCCCGTGGGGCTGGAGGGCACCGAGTCGATCGGCTGGCTCCTGCCGGACGACCTCGCGCCCGTCGAGCCGCCCGGGCGCTGGGTGGCACTCCTACCCGGACTCGACCCGACGACGATGGGCTGGGCCGAGCGGGACTGGTACCTCGGCGCGCACGCGCGCCAGGTGGTCGACGTGATCGGCAACGCGGGCCCGACGGTCTGGGTCGACGGCCGCGTGGTCGGGGCGTGGGCCGCGACGAGCGGCGCGATCGAGCTCGCGCTGCTCGAGCAGGTCGACGCCTGGGCGCGTGCCGCGATCGACGACGAGGTCGCGCGCCTGACCGACTGGCTCGCGGGCGGCAAGGTGGCGCCGTCGTTCCCCTCGCCCCTGTTCGGCGGACGCCGGCACGCGGACCCGCCCGCGCAGGGATGAGGCGGCGCCGTCGTCGTGCGGTGCGGGCGGCGGGCGGCGACGATGAGCCGGTGAGTACATCGGAGCAGGTCAGGGGAGTCGACCGGGTGCGTGACGCCGTGACGGGCGTCCCTCCCGCGGACAGCGTGCCGCGTGGCGTCGCGCGCGTCGGGCTGGGGATCGGGCTGGTGCTCGCCGGGATCGGGCACCTCACGTTCGCCCGCGAGGAGTTCCAGGCGCAGGTGCCGTCGTGGTTCCCGGTCGACACCGACCTGACCGTGCTCGCCTCGGGCGCGGTGGAGATCGCGCTCGGGACGGCGCTCGTCGTGCTGCCGCGGTGGCGCGTGGCGGTCGGGCTCGTGGCCGCGGCGTTCTTCGTCGTGGTCTTCCCCGGCAACGTCGGCCAGTGGCTCGAGCACCGGGACGGGTTCGGGCTCGACACCGACACGAAGCGGCTCGTGCGGCTCGCGTTCCAGCCGGTGCTCGTCGCGTGGGCGCTGTGGTCCACGGGCGCGGTGAAGGCGCTGCGCGCGCGGCGCTGACCACGCGGCGCTGACCACGCGCTGACCACGCGGGCACCGGCCTGTGGGTGGGCGTGCCTAGGCTGCCCGCATGGCGGTGCTCGAGCTGACGCGCGCGGACGCCCGGCGGCTCGCCGTCCGGGCGCAGCTGCTCACGGCTCATCGCCCCGAGGGTGTCCTGGACGCCGTGCAGCGGCTCACGTTCCTGCAGCACGACCCGATCGCGGCCGTCGCCCCGAGCGCGGACCTGGTGCTGTTCAGCCGCCTCGGGCCGGCGTACGACCCGCGCGAGCTCGAGGACCTCGTCGCCGAGCAGCGCGTCGTGGAGGTCCAGGGCCGGTTGCTGGTCGCCGAGGACGTCCGCCTGCTGACCGCCGAGATGGCGGCGTGGCCGGGCGGCGAGGACGCGCCGGCCTGGCAGCTCGCGAACGCGCAGTGGCTGGACGACAACCGCGGGTGTCGCCTGGACGTCCTCGAGCGGCTGCGGGCGGACGGGCCGCTGACCGCGGCCGAGCTGCCCGACACGTGCGTGCGGCCGTGGCGCTCGTCGGGCTGGAACAACCGCCGGAACGTCACGATGATGCTGGGCCTGCTCGTCGAGTGCGGCGACGTGGCGGCCGCAGGGCGGCGGGGCCGCGAGAAGCTGTGGGACCTGGCCGAGCGCGTGTACCCGCCGGACGAGCCCGTGCCGGCCGACGAGGCGCGCCGCATCCGCGACGAACGGCGTCTGCGGTCGCTGGGCATCCTGCGCGAGCGTGCGCAGGAGACGCGGGTCGAGCCGCTGCACGCCGGTGGCGCCGGCGAGGTCGCGACGGTCGAGGGGGTGCGCGGCCGCTGGCGCGTCGATGCCGCCCTGCTGGACGGCGAGCTCGAGCCGCGCACGGCGCTGCTGTCCCCGCTCGACCGGCTGCTGTTCGACCGCAAGCGCGTCGCCGAGCTGTTCGAGTTCGAGTACGTGCTCGAGATGTACAAGCCCGCGGCGCAGCGGCGCTGGGGGTACTACGCGCTGCCCGTGCTGCACGGCGACCGCCTGGTCGGCAAGCTCGACGCGACCGCGGACCGGCGCGGTGGCCGCCTCGTCGTGCACGCGGTGCACGAGGACGGGCGGTGGACCTCCGACGTGCGTGACGCGGTCGACGCACAGATCGCCGACCTCGCGCGCTGGCTCGACCTCGGCCTCGACCTCGACGCCGCGCACGTCGTGCACGATCCGCGCGGCTGACCGCCGCGGGCAGGTCCCGCGCCTCGGGTCGCCGGGGCTCCGTCGTCGGCGCACGCTGGTCGTCGGGACGGCGGAAGCCGACGAAAGGCTCAAGTCGCTGCTGCGCGTGCCGAATAGGACGTGACACCCCCGGCAAGGAGACACACCCATGCGTATCCGGACGCACGCGCCGCGCACCCTCGGCGGCCTGGTGGTCGCCCTCGCCCTCGGGGCCGCCGCAGTGGTGGGCGCCGCGCCCGCCGGCGCGACCACCGAGCCGCCGCCGTCCTCGACCGCGGACGCGATGGTCCGCAGCCAGGGCGCGGTGAGCACCGCGACCGACACGGTGATGAAGGTCCCGGACGACGTGTCGCGGCACCGCACGAAGAGCGGGCGGGTGCTGATCCTGCCGCTCACGAACGAGTCGTACGCGCTGACGTCCGGGTGGGGTCCGCGGTGCATCCCGGTGCGCGGCGCGTCCACGTTCCACCTCGGGCTCGACATGGGGACGCCCGACGGCAGGCCGATCTACGCGGTCGCGTCGGGCGTGGTGACGCACGTCGTCGCCCCGAAGAACGGGGCCGCGGGCTACGTCACGGTGCACTCGGTCATCGAGGGCACGCCGACGTGGATCGCGTACGTGCACCCGTGGACCCCGGGCAAGTACGTGCGCGTCGGGCAGAAGATCAAGGTCGGCCAGCGGATCGCCGACGTGGGCGCGTCCGGTCCGGCGACCGCCCCGCACCTGCACCTCGAGGTCTGGCAGGGCGCGTTCTACGGCTCGGGCACGTCGGTCGACCCGGCGACGTGGCTCGAGGGCTACCAGCTCCCGGTGGTGGCGAAGGCGACCGCGGACCGGCGGTCGCCCGCGCCGACGAGGTGCACGTACTACTCGACGACGAACCTCAACCTGCGAGCAGGACCCTCGACGAGCAACCGCGTCCTGGCGACGCTCGCGCCCAACACCAAGCTCACGAACAAGCCGGGCACGAAGACCAACGGGTTCATCCCCGTGTGGGCCGTCGTCAACGGCACGAAGACGCGCGGCTGGGTGCACACCGACTACATCTCGCAGAGCAAGACCTACCACCTGGCGTACGCGGTGACGGTGCGGACCGCGCCGAACGCGAAGGCCTCCGCGATGTTCGTCGCGAAGGCGGGCACGCAGGTCTGGCCCAAGGAGACGTCCGGCGGCTGGCGCAAGGTCGTGGTGAGCGGCACGACCGGCTGGGTGCCGAAGGAGTCGGTTGCCCCGGGGTTGTGAGCCCTGCACGCCGGGGTGAAACCGGAACCGGACGTATCAGACATCGGGGTGCGGCTCTCCTCGTCCGCCGAAGCTACCGACCGGTAGCCATCCCGCACGTCTCCCGCGCCACACGGCGCCGTGCGGTTCCCCCCGGCCTCCGGCCGCCACACGAAGGGCACCTCCATGCCTGCGCTCTCCCTGAAGTCCCGTTCGGCGTCCCGCACGACGAGGTACGCGCCGCCGACGAAGCCCGCGGCCGACCCCGCCGCGGACGCGCTGGTCCCCGCGAACACGTGGACCGACGCGACGACCTCGACCCTCCCGACGACCGGGCCGTCCGCCCTCGTGCGCCGGTGGCGCTCGCGGGGTGAACGCGCCGTCGACACGCTCGCCGAGATCCTCGCGAGGTACTCGATCACCGCGCTGCGCGTCGCGCTCGGCCTGGTGTTCCTCGGGTTCGGCGTGCTCAAGTTCTTCCCGGGGGTCAGCCCTGCGGAGGACCTCGCGCAGCGCACCGTCGGCGAGCTCACGCTGCACCTGGTGGGTCCGAGCGCAGCGCTGCTCATGACGGCGGTCATCGAGACCGTGATCGGCCTGACGCTGCTCACCGGCCGGTTCCTGCGCACGGGGCTGGTGCTGCTGGCCGTCGCACTCGTCGGGATCATGTCGCCGCTCGTGCTGTTCTTCGACGAGCTGTTCCCGGCCGGCGGCCCGACCCTCACCGCCCAGTACGTGCTCAAGGACGTGATCCTCGCCGCCGCGGGTGCGGTCGTGGGGGCGTGGGCGCTGGGCGCCCGGCTGCGCCGCGACGCCTGAGGGCCGCCTCGAGCACGCCCGGTGCGACCGCCGTCACGAGCGGCGGTCGCACCTTCGTCGGGCGCACCTCGTCGGGCGCTCCCTCGTCGGGTGAGGTGACGGCTCAGGCGGG
>NZ_LFKW01000134.1:20526-46141 GCF_001040865.1 Cellulomonas sp. A375-1
TGCGGGGTTGCCCGCCGCGATGACGTCGGCCGGGACGTCCTTCGTCACGACCGACCCCGCGCCGATCACCGAGCGCGCACCGATCGTCACGCCCGGGCACACGACGACGCTGCCGCCGAGCCACACGCCGTCCTCGATCGTGATGGGCGAGACCCGCTCCCACCCCTGCGGGCGCAGCTCCGGGTCGAGCACGTGCGTCGGGGTGTACAGGCGCACGCTCGGGCCGATCAGGACGTCCGCGCCGATGCGGATCTCGCCGCCGCCGAGCGTCAGGAAGTCGGCGTTGACGAACGTCCGGTCGCCGACGTGCAGGCGGTGGCCGTAGTCGAGGTAGAGCGGCGGGCGGAAGTCGACGCCCTCGCCGACCGTGCCCAGCAGGTCGCGGAAGAGCGCGGCGGCGGCCTCGCGGTCCTCGTCGTACAGCGCGGTGATGCGGCGGCACGTCCGCTGCGTCGCGGTGGTCAGGTCGCCGAGCTCGGGGCCGAACCGGTAGCGGTACCAGTCGCCCGCCACCATCTTGTCGTACTCGCTGCGCGCGTCCGCGAGGGCCGCGGCGAGGTCGAGCTCCATGGGTCCGCCCTTCGTCGTCGTCGCCCGAGTGTCGCAGCCTGCCGAAGGGTCCCCGCGCGACGAAGGCCCCGGCAGGACGAGTCGCGCTCGTCGTACCGGGGCTTTCGTGGTGCGCGGTGCGGCCGGGTGTCAGCGGACCTTCGCGGCGACGATCGAGCCGTCATCGAACACGTCGGTCGAGACGTAGAGCTTCCCGTTCGCCCACTCGACGCCCGCGGGCTGCGTGAACGCACCGAGGACGCGGACCTTGCCCCACCGCGTCACGACGGACACCTCGTTGCCCTGGAGCTCGGCGACGTAGGCGTTGCCGGAGGGGTCGAGCGCGACGCCGGTCGCGCCGGCGAACCCGGTGGCCAGGGTCGTGATCCGGCCCGTGCGCGGGTCGATCCTGTGCAGCGCGCCGTTCGCGCCGAGGCTGCCGTCCTCGGGCCCGCCCGGGAGTGTCGTGACGTAGAGCGCGCCGTGGCGGCCGACCTCGACGTCGGTCGGCACGGGCTCGAACCCGTAGGACTCGCCGACGACGCAGTCCGGCAGCCCGAAGGCGTCCGCGGCCTCGGCGGTCACGGTGACCTCGACGGGTGGCAGGACCGCGACGGTGCGGACCGTGCCCCGCCGGTCGACCGACAGGATCGCGTTCGCGCCCGCGTCGGCGACGTACGTCAGGCCGTGCACCGTGACCGAGCCGTACGCGTGCGAGTCGACCGCGCCGGTGTACGGCGCGAACATCGGCGGGACCTGCGCCGCGCACTCTGCGGGCAGGTCCGTGAAGCCGTACGTGTTCACCGCGTCGGGGTTCGCGCTCTGCTCGAAGGCGAGCAGGTCCGCGACCTGGCGGATGGTCCCGCGCCTGTCGCGCTGCATGAGCAGCGACGACGACACGCTCTCCTGGTCGCCGACGCGTGTCGCGAACGTGGTCGTCCCGTCGGCGATCGAGACCGCCGCGACGTCCGTGCCCTCCTCGCCCTGGTACCAGGGGACCGGCGCACCGCCCTTCGGGACGGACGTGAGCTGGGCGGCGAACGCCTGGCCGACGACGAGCGAGCCGTGCCGGCCGACGCCGAACGTGAGCGGACCCGCGAGGTGCTCGGCCACGGTCGTGGTCCCGCGGAGCGCGGGGACCTTGCCGCCGTGGTGGTGGCCCGGGTGCCCGGACCCCGGCCCCGCCGGTGCGGACGCCGGTGTGCTCGGACCATCGTCGACGCCTGTCGCGGCGCCACCGGTCACCGCGGTGGTGGGACGGCCGCGCGGTGGTAGGTCGTCGTCGGCTCGCCCTCCGTGGTGTGCGGTCCGGGGCCGACGGGCCGGAAGCCCAGGCGCGTGAGCAGGCGCACCGACGCGTCGTTGCCGTCGACGACGACCGCGCGCACCGCGGTGACGCCCAGGCTCGTCGCGGCGGCGTCGAGCAGCGCGGCCACGGCCTCCGACGCGAGTCCCTGCCCTTGACGGTCGGTGCGCAGCACGTAGCCGACCTCCGCCTCGTCGTCGTGCTTGAGCAGGACCTCGCCGATCACGGTGCCGGTCGCGCGCTCCTCGACCGCGAGCGTGATCCACTCGCCGGGGCGGGCCGTGGTCCAGCCGACCTTCGCCTCGAGCGACGCGCGCGTCTCGTCGCGCGCCCGCACGGGCCACGGGATGTACCGCGTGACCTGCGGGTCGCTGTGGAAGACGACGAGGTCGTCGAGGTCCGTCGCGCGGTGGGCCCGCAGCGTGAGCCGCGGCGTGGTCAGCGGCAGGTCGAGCTCCCACACGGTCATGCGTGCACGGTAGCGAGCGGTCCGAGTCGGTGCCTCGGGAAAGCCGCGCGGCCGAAGCAGTCACAACCGAGCGGCCTCCGCCGATCTAGACCGGTGTCTACGTCCGTGCGCAAAGGAGCAGTTCGGTGAGCAGCGATTCCCCCGTCGTCGACCCCCCCAGTCGTCGCAAGTCCCGTTGGAGCTGGACCATCGGGCGCCGCCTTGCCGCCGGGTACGCGCTGATCCTCGTCATGATGGCCGGGGTCGGCGTGGTGTCCTTCCTGAACACGCAGTCGTTGGTGCACAACAGCGAGCACGTCGAGCACACGCACGTCGTGCTGAACGAGACGGACGCGATCCTGTCCTCCCTCAAGGACGCGGAGACCGGGCAGCGCGGGTTCCTCGTCACGGGCGTCGACTCCTACCTCGCCCCCTACACCGCAGCGCGGAGCGCGGTGAACGCGCACGTCGTCAAGCTCAAGGAGCTCACGAGCGACAACCCCGCGCAGCAGGAACGCCTCTCCGAGATCGAGCCGCTCATCTCCTCGAAGTTCGCCGAGATGCAGCAGACGGTCGACGCCTACAAGTCCGACGGCTTCGAGGCCGCCCAGGAGATCGTGCTCTCCGACGCGGGCAAGGCCGTGATGGACGAGATCCGCGGCATCCTCGCGAGCGTCGAGTCCGACGAGCAGCGACTGCTCACGCAGCGCGCCGAGGCGGCGACGCAGACGGCCAACACCACCAAGCTCGCGGTCGTCGGCGGGACCGGCATCGCGGCTGTCGTCGTCCTCCTGCTCGCGGCGTTCCTGACGCGCAGCATCACCCGCCCGATCAACGCGCTCACCGGCCGGCTCCGCGAGATCGCCGACGGTGACGGTGACCTCACGCAGCGCGTCGACAGCGCGCGCGACGACGAGGTCGGCGCGCTCGCGACGGTCTTCAACCGGTTCGTGGAGAACATCGCCACGCTCGTCCGGCAGATCGGCGAGACCGCGGCGACGTCGTCGGCCGCCGCGCAGGAGCTCTCGGTGATCGCCGCGGACATGACGGGCCAGTCCGTCGACGCGGCCAACCAGGCGACGGCCGCCGCGGCCGCCGCCGAGCAGATCTCCTCCAACGTGCAGGTCGTGGCAGCGGCCGGCGAGGAGATGGGCGTCTCGATCCAGGAGATCGCCCGCAGTGCCTCCTCGGCGAGCGAGGCCGGGCGCACGGCGGTCAGCAGCACCGACCAGGCGAACGTCTCCATCAGCCGTCTCGGCGAGTCGTCCGCGGCGATCGGTGGCGTCGTGACGCTCATCAACACGATCGCGCAGCAGACCAACCTGCTCGCGCTCAACGCGACCATCGAGGCCGCGCGCGCCGGGGAGGCCGGCAAGGGCTTCGCGGTCGTCGCCGGCGAGGTCAAGGAGCTCGCGCAGCAGACGGCTCAGGCGACCGAGGAGATCACCTCGCGGATCACCCAGATCCAGTCGGACGTCGACCTCGCCGTCGCGGCGATCGAGACGACCACGCAGGTCATCGCGCGCGTCAACGACCACCAGGGCAGCATCGCCGGGGCGGTCGAGCAGCAGAGCGCGACGACGAGCTCGATGGCCGCGAACGTGGCCGAGGCCGCTGTCGGGGCGACGAGCATCGCCGACAACGTGCGCTCGATCGCGGAGAACGCGAAGTTCACGGTCGGCAACATCGACCAGGTGCGCTCGTCGGCCGACGAGCTGGCGCGCAACTCCCAGCACCTCGACGAGCTGGTCGGTCGCTTCAAGGCATAGTCCGCCCGCACGACCTCCCGACGACGAGGCGGCTACCCGGTGCACGGCACCGACGTGGCCGCCTCGTCCGCGTCTGCCCGAGCTCGTCTGCCCGAGCTCGTCGGCTCGAGCTCGTCGACGCGGGCTCGTCGCGCGGAAGAGACGGACAGGTGCGCAGAGCCGAACGGCTGAAGTTCCGAGGACCGCACGGGCGGGTGCGTGCGCGAGCACTACCGTGACCGCGCACCGTCTCGAAGGGGAGCCATGCGATCGTCCGGTCGTGCTGCAGCTGTTCGTCTCTCGGTCGCTTCGGCGACGCTCGCCGCGCTGGCCCTGACGCTCGCTCCGGGCCCGGCGTCCGCCGCGTCGGCGCCCGAGGTCGAGCGGCGCCGGATCGGACCATCGGTCCTGCTGGCGACGAGCGAGGCACGTCCGCACGCCGCGCCGACGAAGCACGCCTCGGCCACCGTCTCCGACTTCGACGGGGACGGCGTCGACGACCTCGCGGTGGCCGCCCGAGGGCCGGAGTGGGTGGACGCCGAGGCCCACTCGGTGGACGGGGCGGTCGCGGTCCGGTACTCCTCGCTCCAGCGCAGCGACGTCTTCGTCGGACAGGACGAGGCGACGCGCGGGCACTGGTGCAGGGAGTTCGCGTCGGCGCTGGCCACGGGCGACTTCGACCACGACGGGTACGACGACCTCGCGGTCGGGAGCACGTGCGAGAGCCCCGACGGGAGCTTCGCGAAGAAGCACTCGGGTGCTGTGTTCGTGTTCCCGGGGTCCCGCACCGGGCTGGACCTGTCGACGGTGCGGCGGCTGAGCCGTTCCACCGTGGGAGTTCCGGGCAGGGCGCTGCCCGGCGAGCGGTTCGGCCAGGTCCTCGCTGCGGGTGATCTCAACGGCGACGGGTACGACGACCTCGCGGTCGGGATGCCGGAGGCGAAGGTCGGTTCTGCACGGCGCGCGGGTGCCGTGGTCGTGCTGTTCGGCGCGCGCGCCGGCCTGTCCGGCGCAGGCTCGCAGGCCTTCGACAGGAGCACGGCGGGGGTGCCGGGCGCGGCCCGAGCGGACGACCAGCTCGGCACCAGCCTCAGCATCGGACGCGTCACGGCGGACGGGTACGGGGACCTGGTCGTCGGTGCTCCCGACGGCCGGGAGACCTCCTTGGCCTGGGACTCCGCGGTCCTGCTGGTGCCGGGCGGTCCGCGGGGCCTGGCGGTCGGGTCGTCGACCATGGCCGGCGGTGTGCAGGTGAACCAGGCGCTGGGCGTGGACAGGTTCGCTCCGTTCGTCGGGTCGCTCGGGGCGTCCGTGGTGGTAGCCGATGTCGACGGCGACGGACGTGACGAGGTGGTGGCCGGTGCGCCCGACTCGTGGGTGCACGTGCCGGGCTCCCGGGTCGGGGCGGCCCGCAAGCTGAGCGGGGCGGTCGTCGTGCTCGAGGTTCGTGGCTCGACCTTCTCCCTCGACGACACGTCATGGGTGGACCTGGGGTCCGCGGGCGTCCCGGGCCATCCTGAGCAGCCGGACGCGTTCGGCACATCGCTCACGGCGACGGACCTTGATCGCGACGGGCGCGTCGACGTCGCCGTCGGAGCGCCCCGGCGGCGAGTCGGGAGCCAGGAGTCCGCAGGCGCGGTCTACGTCCTGAAGGGCACGTCCCACGGTCTGACCGGACTCGGTTCCGTCGCGTTGACGCAGGCCACGGCGGGCGTGCCCGGCTACGCGGGCGCGGGCGACGGTTTCGGACGGGCCATCGCGTTCCTCGACGTGGACGGGTCCGGCCGGCGCGACCTCGTCGTGGGCGCCGCCAGCGACCATGCGCTGGGTGATCGCCCCGGTGAGCGGTCGGGCGGCGTCACGGTCTTCCGCAACGTGTCGGGCTCCTTGAGGCCCGTGTCGGCGTGGGGCGGTGCTCGCGCGGGGGTGACCGGCCAGATCACGCGGCTCGTCAGCTTCGGCAGCGTGGTCGCCGGCCGGTCCTGAGAGGGCGTCGGGTCACTCGTCGCCGGCAGGCTGCGCAGAGCGGATCGCATCGCGCAGGACGGGGGCCAGGGACTCGGCGTACACCTGGGTGAGGTGCATCTTGTCGGCGCGCATCGGCGCCGATCCGGCGTAGGGCGGGCAGACGCCCTCGGCCGTGCAGAACCACGAGTCGGCATCGACCCAGTGCGCCGCGGACGGGTCGTCGAGCGCGGCGACCGCGCTGCGTGCCGCGTCGTTCATGCGGCGGTGCTTGGCCGAGATCGTCGCGTTGCAGTCCGTCGGCCCGTTGAGGGTCGTGGCGCACTCGGACAGGGGCGGGCCGTGCGGCGGCGCGCTGAGCACGACCACCTCGGCGCCGGTCGCGGTCAGCGCCTCCAGCGAGTCGACCCAGCCCTCGGTGAGCAGCTCGAGCCGCTCGGACTCTTCGGCGTCGCCGACCATGCGGTCGGTCGTGTCGTCGGACTCGCTCGCGAAGACGAGGTCGACAGGCTCGGCCTTCAGGATGTCGAACGCGTCCTGACGGAACCGGGGGCACGACGGGAACGCCGAGCCGTCGCCGCTGCGCACGACGAGGTCCGCCACGGGGCACTGCCCAGCGGTGATGACCCGGACCGTCCAGTCGTCGCCGAGCGCCTTGCGGATGGCGGGTGCGTAGCTGATCGCGATCGAGTCGCCCAGGATGACGGCCTGGCGCTCGCCGTCGCCGAACGTGCAGCGGCTCTTGAGCTTGTCGATCGTCGCGAGCTTGAGGCAGCCCTCGTCGACCCACTCCGTGGCGCGGTCCTCCTTGCCGAGCTCGTCGGGTGACGGGCTGAGCTCGGGCCACCGCGTGGCGTCGGCAGCGGTCTCGAGCTGGGCGCTCAGCGCGGCGGCGGCGGACACGGGGGTGGCGACCGCGGGCGGCGTGGGCTGCGCCTCGTCGTCGCCGGACGCGCTCGAGGTGACGACACCGCCGACGACGAGCGCCGTCACGACGACGAGCGCGGCGGGCCCGGCGACGCGCACGGTCGGCAGGCTCGTGCGCCACCAGTCGCGCCACTGCTCCGCGCGCGGGACGTCCGGGTCGCGTGGGAGCAGGAGGGGTGACTGCAGCACGGGCTTCTCGACGAGGTGGTAGCTCAGGACGGACGCGACCGCGATCGCGGCGAAGACCCCGGCGTACCAGACCGGCCCGCCGCCGGCCCACAGGGCGCCGGCGAAGACGAGGACCGGGAAGTGCCACAGGTAGAGCGAGTACGAGATCGTGCCGATGTAGACGACCGGCCGGTAGCGCAGCACCCGCGCTCCGTCGCCCGCGACGCCCGCGGCGATCAGCGCGGCCGTGGCGAGCACGGGCAGCAGCGCGCCGGGTGCCGGGAACCGGGTCTCCGGGGTGATCACGACGAGCGAGGCGACCAGCCCCACCAGGCCGAGCCCGGTGAGTGCCGCGCGCGCCCGTGCGTCGAGCCGTGCGAGGCGCTGGATCCCTGCGGCGAGCGCCGCGCCCACGCCCAGCTCCCACACACGCGTCCACGTCGAGAAGTACGCCGACGTCGGGTTGGCGCCGGTCGCCCACCAGGCCCACGCGAACGACGCGACGCCTGCGGCCACGAGCAGCGCGCCCGCCACACGCCGGGGCGAGTGGGCGCGGCGGCGCAGCCGCGCCAGCCCCACGAGGACCGCGAGCAGGAACCACGGCCACACGAAGTAGAACTGCTCCTCGACGGACAACGACCAGAAGTGCTGCACGGGCGAGACAGCCAGCCCGGCCTGGAAGTAGTCGGTGCCCTGCGCCGCGAAGTGCCAGTTCGAGACGAACAGTGCGGCCCAGAGGGCGTCGATCGTGACGGCGTGCGCGCGTCCCGCGAAGAAGAGCACGTTGGCTGCGATCACGGTCGCGACGAGCACGACGAGCGAGGCGGGCAGGATGCGCCGCGCGCGCCGCGCGTAGAAGCGACGGGGCGAGATGGACCCGGTCTTCTCGTACTCGCGCAGCAGGAGCCCGGTGATGAGGAAGCCGGAGATGACGAAGAAGACGTCGACCCCGACGAACCCGCCACCGGGCCGGCCGAGGACGTGGTCGGCGACGACCGCCAGGACGGCGAACGCGCGCAGCCCCTGGATGTCGGGGCGGAAGCGGTGGGGGGTGCGCGGCCGGCTCGGGGCGGGGGCGACGACGTCCTGCGTGGGGTGCCCGGGTGGCACGCGTACTCCTTACGGCGCGGAAAGCGACGGCAGATCTTACGCCCTGGTCCGCCAGCCCGTGCCCACGCGGGCTCGACCTACGCGAGGCAGCAGGCCGGACCTGCCGGTGAGCTGCGGCGGGTCACCGAGGGGGCGTGCGACTGCAGCCACGCGACGAGTCTGCTCGCGTGCCTCGTCGCGCGCACGATGCACGCCGAGCACGCGAGCGCGGCGCGCCGCAGCTCGAGGTCGCGGGTCAGCTCGCGTTCGTTCTGCTGGTGGATCACCAGGTACAGGTCGGGGTGCATCAGGCCTCCTCGGTGAGCGGCTTGCGGGCGCGCACGATCGCGCTGTGCATCCCGTCGGCCACGGGGTGGGTGAACTGGACCTCGGCGTCGACGAACCCTGCCGCCGTGAGGCCGTCGAGGTACTCGGTGCGCGAGAGGGCGCCCGCGATGCACCCGACGTACGAGCCGCGCTCGGCGCGCTGATCGGGGGACAGGTGGTCCTCGGCGACGACGTCGGAGATGCCGACCCGGCCGCCTGCGACGAGCACGCGGTACGCCTCGGCGAGCACGGCGGGCTTGTCGGGCGAGAGGTTGACGACGCAGTTGGAGATGACGACGTCCACGGTGGCGTCGTCGAGCGGGAGGTCCTCGATCGTGCCCTTGCGGAACTCGACGTTCGTCGCGCTCGCCTTGGCGGCGTTCGCGCGTGCGAGGTCGAGCATCTCGTCGGTCATGTCGACGCCGTAGGCGAAGCCCGTCGCGCCTACGCGGCGGGCGGACAGGAGCACGTCGATGCCGCCGCCCGAGCCCAGGTCGAGCACGCGCTCGCCCTCGCGCAGCTCGGCGACCATCAGGGGGTTGCCGCAGCCGAGCGACGCGGCCAGGGCCTCGGCGGGGATCGCGGCTGTGTCCTGCGCGTCGTACAGGCTCGCGCCGAACCGCTCGTCGACGACGAGGTCGGACGGGCCGCAACCGCCGCCACAGCACCCGCTGTCGCTCGTTGCCTGCACGGCCGCCAAGGCGTAGCGCTCCCGGACCTGCTCGCGGATGTCCTGCGTCATGGCTCCTCCAAATATCGATGTGGGTCAATGCGTCAGAGCATGGACCCACATATCGACGGCTGTCAACATCGACATGTGTCGATGTCCCGTGGCATCCTGGGGGCATGGCACTGGACCTGCTCCCCGTCGTCGCCGCGCCGTCGACTGCGTGCTGCACACCCGTCACCGGCGCCGCCATGAGCGCCGAGGACGCCGAGCGCACCGCACGCACGCTCAAGGCGCTCGCAGATCCCGCGCGCCTGCGCCTGCTGTCGATCCTGGCCTCGCACGAGGGTGGCGAGGCGTGCGTGTGCGACCTGACCGAGCCCGTGGGGCTCTCGCAGCCCACTGTGTCGCACCACCTCAAGGTGCTCACCGAGGCCGGCTTCGTCACGCGTGAGAAGCGCGGCGTGTGGGCCTACTTCACGCTCGTCCCGGGTGCTGTCGACGAGCTCGCCGCGCACCTCGCGCAGCACACGTCCAGCGGACCGGACGCATGACGACCGCGCGCACGGACGTGCGCCTCGCGCCCATGACGTCCGCGCACGCCGACGCGGTCCTGTCGATCTACTCCGCGGGGATCGCCACGGGCCTCGCGACGTTCACCGCGCACGCCCCGACGTGGACCGCGTTCGACGAGGACCACCTGGCCGAGCACCGCCTCGTCGCGCTCGACCCCGACGCGCGCGTGCTCGGGTGGGTCGCCGCGTCGCCCGTCTCGGGCCGGTGCGTCTACTCGGGGGTCGTCGAGGCGTCGGTCTACGTCGACGACGACGCGCGGGGTCGGGGCGTCGGTCGCGCGCTGCTCGACGGACTCCTGGACTCCGCGCAGGCCGCGGGGGTCTGGACCGTGCAGTCGGGGGTGTTCCCGCAGAACCGGGCGAGCCTCGCGCTGCACGAGTCGGCCGGGTTCCGGGTCGTCGGGACGCGCGAGCGCCTCGGCCTGATGAGCCACGGGCCGCTGGCCGGGTCGTGGCTCGACGTCGTGCTGCTCGAGAAGCGGCTGTGACCGCTCGCGGTGCGCCTGGTGGTCAGCCCTCGTCGTCCGGGGCGGTCATCTCGCCCGTGCGCGGATCGTTGCCCGTCGGTCCGTAGCGCAGCGTGACCGCGCCGCCGCTGCCCGCCTCGGGCGGCTCGAGCAACGTCAGCTCGGACGGCCGGACGCCCTGCGGGAAGACCCGCTTCCCCTGCCCGAGCAGCACCGGGTAGACCCACAGCGTGAGCACGTCGAACAGCCGCTCGGCGAGCAGCGTCTGCACGAGGTCGAGGCTGCCGATCACGTGCGTGCTCTCGTGCCGGTCCCGCAGCGCACGCACGTCGGCGACGAGGTCCGGCCCGAGCTGCGTGGACGTGGGCCAGCCGAGGTTCGGGGTCCCGCGGCTCGCGACGTACTTGGGCACGCCGTTGAGCTGGTGGGCGATGGCGTTGTCCTGGTGCGGCCAGTACCCGGCGAAGATGTCGTACGTCCGGCGCCCGAGCAGCAGCGCGTCCATCGACTGGATGCCGGCCATCACGTGACGCCCGACGACGTCGTCGTACAGCGGCGCCTGCCACCCGCCGAAGGGGAACCCGCCGGACGGGTCCTCGTCGCGCCCGCCGGGCGCCTGCGCGACGCCGTCGAGCGTGACGAACAGGTCGATGAAGAGGCGGCCCACGACGTCTCCTTCGCTGGTCGGGGTGTCCTGCCGAGACTAGACCGGAGGTCCGACGGTCTCTCGGCGCCGTGGGCCGCGCGGCACACCCGGGCGCGACGACGGCGCCGCACCGGGGAGGTGCGACGCCGTCGTCATGCCTGCTGGCCTCGTCGGACCCAGCAGATCAGCTCAGCTGCAGGTCAGTGTCGTCGGTGCAGGTGGGCTGCTCTGACCGAGGAACCCGAAGGTCGTCGACTGACCCGGTGCGACCGAGCCGTTGTAGGGGGCGTTGGTCACGGTGCTCCCGGACACCTGCCCGTTCCAGAGGTTGTTGGTCGAGACGCCGGACGGCAGGGTGACGCGCCATCCGTTGAGCCCCGCCGAGCCGGCGGTGATCTTCACCTCGGCCTGGTAGCCGCCGGGCCAGCTGTTCGCGATCGTGAGCGTGGCCGTGCAGCTGCCCGTGGGCGGCGGCGAGCTCGGGCTCGACGTCGGGGTCGGCGTGGGTGTCGCAGTCGGCGTCTCGGTGGGGGTCTGCGTCGGCGTCGGGGTCGGCGTCGGCGTCTGGGTCGGCTGCGCGCTGTTCAGCGTGTCGAGCGTCGCCGTGTACGCCTGCTTCTTGTTGCCGTTGCCGTCGAACAGCAGCGGGGTGCCCGACGAACGCCACGAGTCGGTGTCACGCACGCCCCACACGGTGATGCCGGTGCAGCGGGCGACGTTGAGGCACGCCTGCACGACGCGGCGGTAGTTGTCCGCCTGCGACGAGCCGGAGCCCTCGATGTCGAGCTCGGTGATCTGCACGTCCACGCCGAGAGCGGCGAAGCTCGAGATCGTCGTCTGGTAGTTGCTCGGGACCGGGCTCTGCGGGTTGAAGTGCGACTGCAGGCCGACGCAGTCGATCGGCACGCCGCGCGACTTGAAGTCGCGGACCATGTTGTAGACGCCCTGCGTCTTGGCGTGCGACCAGTCGTCGATGTTGTAGTCGTTGTAGCAGAGCTTGGCGCCCGGGTCCGCGGTGCGGGCCGTGCGGAACGCGACCTCGATCCAGTCGTTGCCGGTGCGCTGCAGGTTGGAGTCGCGGCGGCCGCCCGACGAGCCGTCGGCGAACGCCTCGTTCACGACGTCCCAGGCGTAGATCTTGCCCTTGTAGTACGACGCGACGCCGTTGACGTGGTTGATCATCGCCTGGCGCAGGCTCGAGCCCTCCATGCGCTGCATCCAGCTCGGCTGCTGCGAGTACCAGGCCAGCGCGTGCCCGCGCACCCGCTTGCCGTTCTGGACGGCCCAGTTGAGGATCCGGTCGCCCTGGCTGAAGTTGAACTGGCCCTGGTTGGGCTCGGTCGCGTCCATCTTCATCTCGTTCTCGGCCGTGATCATGTTGAACTCACGGTTCGCGATGGTCGAGTACGTGCTGTCGCTCAGCCGGCTGGCCGCGATCGCGGTGCCGAAGTACCGGCCGCTCTGCGAGGCAGCTTCCTGCAGGGTGCTCCCTGCGGCCTGAGCGGGGAGGGTGGCCGCGATGGTCGCCGCGAGGGTCACGACGGCGAGGCCGGCTGCGCCTCGCGCGCCGAGCCCGCGCCCGCGTCTGCGCGTGGTTGGGGGGGTCATCGTTCCTCCTTGATGGGCCGAGCGCCGGATCAACGGTGAGCCGGTCGGCGAACGTCACTCTCTGACCGGGCGCACGTGCGGTCAACGGACATAAACGTTTGGCTTTCGCGCGACGAGCCGAAACGTCTCGCCATCGATGAAGGGTGTGCCCGGGCAGCCCTCGTCGGTACTGTCGACCGTGTCGCGCCTATTCCCACGAGGGGGCCCACGTGACCGGTGACGCGCCGACGAAGCGGCTCCCGCCGCGCTGGTTCATCCGCACCGCGTGGGTGGTGCACCGCGCGATCTACCGCGTGACGCGCGGCCGCCACGGGCTGTGGAAGCCCAAGCCCGGCAAGTGGGGCACGATCGTGCTGCGCACCACTGGCCGACGCACCGGCGCCGAGCGCGCCGCGATCGTCGCGTACCTCGAGGACGGCCCGAACCTCGTCACGATGGCCATGAACGGCTGGGCCGACCCGGAGCCGGCCTGGTGGCTGAACCTGCAGGCGACGCCGGACGCGACGGTGGACCTGCCCGACGGCGGCCGCCTGGCGGTGCGCGCCCGCGAGGCCGAGGGTGCCGAGCGTGACCGGCTGTGGGCGGCGTACCTCGTCACCGACGAGAACCTCGCCTCGTACACGGCTCGTCGCAGCCGCCGCACCGCGATTGTCGTCCTCGAGCCCCGCCGGTAGCGACGGGCACTCGACCGCGCGGTGACCGCGTGGGACGTGTGCCGCCGTGCGCGTCGCACGCGCGGGTAGGCTCCCGGACGAGCCGCGTCGACGGCTCACCAGGAGGAACGAACGGTGGAGACCACGTCCGCACGCACCACGCCGACGCCGACGACGGCCCCACCGCCACGGCTCAGCCGCGACGGCAGCGTGCACGTCACCGACGAGCGGATCAACACCGTCTCGCACCTCGCAGCGAGCTGCTTCGCGCTCGTCGGAGGCGCCGTGCTCGTCACGCAGGCGGTCACCCAGGGTGACCTCTGGAAGATCGTCGGGCTCAGCGTCTACGCAGCCTCCGTGCTCCTGCTGTTCGTCGCCAGCACGCTGCACCACGGCATCGACCGGGGGCCACGCGTCAACGGCGTGCTGCGGACGCTCGACTACGCGTCGGTGTTCGTCCTGATCGCCGGGTCGGTGACGCCGCTGGTGCTGGTGCTGTTCCGCAACGCGTTCGGCTGGGCCGTGCTCGGAGCCGTCTGGGCGGTCGCCGCTGTCGGCATCGCGCTGCGGTCGGCGCTGCGCGAGCTGCCCAAGTACGTGACGAACACCCTGTACATCGCGATGGGCTGGATGCCGGTGGTGCTCGTCGGAGCCGGCGTCACCCTGCCCGTGGGGGCCTACGTGCTGATGGCCGCCGGTGGGCTGGTCTACAGCATCGGGTTCGTCGTGTTCGTGGTCGAGCGGCCCAACCCCCTGCCCGGCGTTCTCGGCTTCCACGAGATCTGGCACGTGCTGGTGGTGCTCGCCTCGGTGCTGCACTACCTGCTGATGTACCGGTACGTCCTCCCGGCCTAGCAGCCGTGCATCCGGGGTCGTTGCGGTCATCGTGTCCCGGCATGCCGCAAGATGGGCCCGTGACCGAGCTCCCCACCTTCACCGTCGCCGACCTCGAGGCCGAGCCCGTCCTCGACCTGCCGGCGTTCACGCAGGACGACGCTGTGGACCTCGGTCTGCTGGCCGTCGCCGTCATCCGCGAGCGCGGCGCGGACCTCGCGGTGCGAGTCGAGCTGCACGGCGAGACGGTCTTCCTGGCCATGACCGGCTCGACGGGCGCGGGCAACCTGACCTGGCTCGAGGGCAAGGCGCGGGTGGTGCACCGCTTCGGCGAGGCGTCGCTGCTGGTCCGTCGGCGCCACGAGGCCGCGGGCACGCCCTTCGACGAGCGCGCCGACGTCGACCACGACCGCTTCAAGGCGCACGGCGGGTCCGTGCCCCTGCGGATCGACGGCGAAGTCGTCGGCACCCTGACGACGTCGGGTGAGCCGGACGTCGTCGACCACGCCGCGTCGGCGGAGACGGTCCGGCGGTACCTGGCGTCGCGCCCTCTGATGCGCAGGCCGGAGGGGCTCGCCTAGATCGAGCCAGCGCGTCACACGCGGTACCTTCGACCTCGACCTCGTCCTCGTCCTCGCCGGCCGCCCTCGCGTGACCGGCGAACGACGCGGGTGGTGGTCCGAGGGTTCCACGGATGGACCGCTTCACCACCCGGGCCTCTAGCTCAACTGGCAGAGCAGCGGACTTTTAATCCGCGGGTTGTGGGTTCGATCCCCACGGGGCCCACTCACGAGATGTGTAGTTCCGCTTGATCCGGGTGGGACCGGTGGTGCGTGCGGACCGGCCTAGCTCGGCTCGCGCGTCCAGCCCGAGGGCAGTCGTGAGCTGCATGAGCCATGCGCGTCGCCCCACCGGGCCGTAGGAGATGGCGGCGTGGTTTCGACAGCCAGCAGCAGCGCGTGCGCGACGTCGTCCACATCGCCGTCCGGCAGGGCGCCGCGCGCGGTGACCAGCTCGACGTTGAGGCGAACTGATCGCCGAAACCCGCCACGCACGGACTGCGCACCTACTAGCGTCCCACTTGCGCATTCGCGCGCTGCTGGGGGGCTAGCAGCGCATCATGGTGGCTCCCTCGGTAGAGATGCAGTGTCTACCGAAGGGGCCAGAACATGCAGCGTGCTCGGGGGCGGTCGGCCGCCGCTGTGGCGGGGATTGTCGCAGTCGGACTCATGAGTGGCGGCAGCGCCATCGCCGCGACGAACCTGTACTCGTACAAGGGCGCGAACTTCTCACGCGACACGAACGGGACGTCTGTGATGGCGTGTGACCGCGAGGCGGACGGGCGTGCAGTTCACGCCGACTACAAGCGGCTCGGGTCGGGGACGACTCAGATCATCAAGGATGGTGACGGGTCCGCAGTCGGGACCTGCGCGGGCACGGGTACCTCAACGACGTACCCGATCACTCAGCACCGCATCGTCGTCGAGGTCCCCGTGCTCCCGGACGAGCAGGGTCCTTGGCGCTACCCGTCGTGATCGACACCACCTCGGTGACCGCTGAGGTTGGGGGGGTCCGGATCCTGGACTCTCCCGACCTCGGCGTCGTGCCCGGGCAGGTCGTGGCGGTTGTCGGTCCGTCGGGGTCAGGCAAGAGCACTCTCCTACGGATCTTGACAGGAGTGCAGGTGCCGACGTCCGGCTCGGTGACGATCGACGGCGTCGAGCTGACGCGACTGTCCGTCGGAGCACGTGCTGCGTTCCGGCGCGACCGGCTTGGCGTCGTGTTCCAAGACCCCGAACTGCTCGACGAGCTGAGCGTCGCGGAGAACGCGGCACTGCCGATCGTGCTCGCTGGCCGACCACGACGGGAGGCTCTCGCGCTGGCGCGAGAGCAGCTGGCCCGGGTGGGCTTGGCGTCGCTGGTCGACGGGTCGCCGCAGACGCTGTCGCGTGGCGAGGCGATGCGAGTGGCGGTCGCGCGCGCACTGGTCGCCGGGCCGCGTGCCGTGATCGCGGACGAGCCGACGGCCTCGCTCGATCGGACCAACGCGCTGACGATCGCGCGTCTGCTCGTGGACAATGCGCGCGCGGCGGGTGCCGCGACAGTCATCGCCAGCCACGACCCTGAGGTGGTGGCGTTGTGTGACGACGTCATCGACCTGCGCTCCGAGGCGCGGGTGACCCGATCGTGAGTCGCGCTCGACTGGTTGCTCGGCTGGCAGGTCGCGTGGCGTGGAGCGTCGACCGCTCCCAGCGCTGGCGACAGTTCTCTCTTGCCCTCGCCACCTTGGTCAGCGTCACCGCGATGATGCTGGGAGCGGGGATCGTCTCGGGGTCGCAGAGCTCGGCCGAGCGCGTTCTCGCCCGGACGCCGTCGATCGACTTCGCCTCGACCGCCTCCCCGATCCACGCGGTGGTCCGCGGCGGCTTCCTGGATGGGCGGCAGTTCCCGGTGCTGTGGGTCGAGCCCCAAGTCGACGACGCGCCCTTGCCACCTGGCCTGACCAGACTGCCCGAGCCAGGGACGTACGTGGTCTCGCCTGCACTGGCGGCAGCAGGTGTCGCAGACGCACTCGGATGGGCGATGTCGAGTGCTGGAAGTGGTGTCGACGGCGCGATCGGCACCGAAGGGCTTGCGTCACCCTCGGAGTTGTACGCGTACGCCCGTCCGGCAGAGGGCCGGACTCTCGGCGCCGGTGGCGCGCTCGCCCCTGTCTCGGGGTTCGGCGTGGCCGACGAGACCGCTCCGCAAGTGGCCGTCGAGACCGATGCCATCATCCCGTCCCGCCCTGCCGCACTGTTCGCGTCGCTGTGGCTACTCGTCATCCCGGGCCTGCTGATCATGGTGCCGGCGGCTTCGTCGGGTTCGGGCCTGCGCGCCCATCGCGGTCGAGTCCTGTTCCTGCTCGGCGCTCGTCCTGCCGAGCTCGTGGCGCTCGGCGCCCTGGAGGCGGCCGCACTTGTGCTTCCCGTCGCGGTCATGGGTGTTGTCGCCTGTGCCATCCTCGCACCGCACGTCGGGTTCGTGCCCGTGGCCGGGATCGAGGTGAACGCAGGCGACCTCGGCGTCCCGGCCTGGCAGCAGCTCGTGATCGTCCTGGCTTGCGTCGGGGTCGCCGCCACTGTCGGAGCACTGCTCCAACGACCGGGGGACGCGACGGCGCGAGGACCTGCGAGGAGACGGGTCATGTGGGTCAGCGCGATCCCTCTCTGGCTCGCGGTCGCGGGGATCGTGATGTCGCGCCTGTTCACGCGACCTGCGAACGTCGCGATCCTGCTCGTCACGCTCGTCGCGACGACGCTGGCACTGCCGCTCGCACTCCCGTGGCTGGTGCGGCGGGCCGGGGCGCCACTGTCCCGACTGAGCGGCGTCGGTCCGTGGCTCGCCGGCCGCCGGATCGCGGCGGACGCCCGGGGTCTCTCCCGGCCCGCGGCGACCGTCGCTCTGCTCGTGTTCGTCCTCGGCGCCGGCTCCGGGCTGTACCTGCAGATGACGGCAACGTCGCCGCCGACGGGTGCGGGCTCCTTCGAAGTCGGTTGGCGAGGTCCGCAGGTCGGCGACTTCGCGACGATTCGAGACGCGTTACCCCAGGCATCGGTCGGCTACCAGGCTGACGACGGGACCCTCACGTTCGAGTCCTGCCCAGAGCTCGCACGTGCATTTCCCGGCAACGAGTGCGGCGATCCGGGGGACCTGGTCGCGCTGGCGCAGGACGCGCTGAGCGTGCGCGTGGACATCGGCGCCGTCGACGAGGCCACCGGCGACGACGTCGTAGCGAACACCGCAGTCGTGCTCGCCCCACCGGGCGATATCGACCTCGACGACGTGCAAGCTGCGGCGAGCAGCCTCCCCGCCGCGAACGTCGCGCCCTCCGGCGACATCACCATGCTGCCCCCGTACATCGCGCAGTGGTTCGCAGCCGCTCTGGTCGCCGCCGCCCTGCTGCTCGGTGCTGCCGCAACGATCGCGTTCGGCAACAGGGTCCTGTCGGTGGCCGACGAGGACCGCGCGCTTCTGTCGCTGGGTGCGGGCCCGATGACGGTGCGCTCAGTGCAGCGGTGGAGCCTGGCCGCACCTGTCGCCATCGCCATCCCTGCCGCCGGCGGCGCGGCGATCGTGTTCACCTGGGCGGCGAGCACAGCGGACCTCGCGGTGACAGCAACCGGCGTGATCGCGCTCGAGTGCGCCGCGGCGGCTGCCATGTCAGCAGCGGTGCTCGCGGGGCTCGCAGCCTCCCAGCGGCGGGCGGCCGGGCAGTAGCGCCACCTCCTTCGCCGCCATGGACCGCTCCGCTGAGCCAGACACAGACAGCACCTCGAGGCTCGACGAGTAGACGCACCCCCGGTAGTGGGCGAGGCGGATCTCACTGAGCCCACTCACGAGAGGGTTCCTCGTCGGTCATCGGGTGCTCTCACAGTCGCTCACGGGGGGACCGCGTGGCAGCGGCGCAGGGTGGCGCGTTCAGCCGGCGGCCGGCACTCGACGGCGATGTCTCGCGCTGTGCCGCCGCGCACGTCCGCCGGCGAGGGGAACGACTGGCCCGGCGAACCAGGATGAATCAGGTGCATCCAGACGTGGGCCCACGTCGGAAGAGGCGGTGAGGGTGTCGAGGACGACGCCCGCGGCGCGCCCGGCGTGCCGCCCGACCGTTGCCAAGGAGTGCCCCATGAAGAACCGTCGTCTCGCCGCATCGGTTGCCGTCGCCGCCCTGGCCGCAGGTGCGTTCGTCGGCTCCGCGTCCGCGGCGTCCGCCGCCCCCGCGCCCAGGAGCCTCGCGTCGGTGCTCGCCGCCGACGGCAGCGGCTTCGACCGCAACTGGTACGACTTCGACATCGTCGACAACGCGGTCAACGCCGTGCTCGCGGCCAAGCCGGACAGCCCGGTGGCGGTCCTGGCCGACGGCACCGTGCCGCTCACCGCGTTCCTGCCGAACGACCGCGCGTTCCAGGTGCTCGCCCTCGACCTCACGCACCGCTGGTACGGCTCGGAGAAGAAGGTCTTCACGGCGGTTGCCTCGGCCGTGGGCATCGACGCGATCGAGCAGGTCCTGCTCTACCACGTGGTGCCTGGCGTGACCATCGACTCGGCCACGGCGCTCGCGTCCGACGGTGCCGTGCTGACGACCGCGCAGGGTGGCACGTTCACGGTCGACGTCCTGTCCAAGCGGATCCCGCTCGTCGTCCTGAAGGACGCGGACCGCAACGACGTCAACCCGCTGCTGGTGCGCAGCAAGCTCGACCTCAACAAGGGCAACCCGCAGATCGCGCACGGCATCACCTTCGTGCTGCGCCCCCTCGACCTCTGACGGCCAGGGCGCCCGGCCTGTCGACCCGGCCGGGCGCCCTTGCATGCCTACCGCCGTCGCCTCACGGCTGGGCGGCGCCCGTTGCCGCAGGCACGGCCAGTCCCTCGAGCAGGGCCTGCCAGGCCGGCGCCTCGTCGCGGGCGTAGGCGGCGGCGCCGGGGCCGAACAGGTAGGCCCGCACCCCGACGTACACCTCGCTCTCCATGGCATGGGTGGTCACGGTGAGCATGCCGGTGACCGGGGTGTCGAGCCGGACGAGGGCGCTCCGGCCGGTCAGTCGCTCGACGGTGCCCGTGGCGCCATGAAGCTCGACGGCGTGCCCCTCCTCGGTGAGGCCGAGCGCGTCGCGCACGGTGCGCCACACGGTCTCCTCGTCGCCCGCGTGGGGCGCGAACACCTCGACGGGTGTGGCCTCCTGGCCGGGGAAGCGCGCGAGGTACAGGCGCAGGACGTCGAACGACGGGCGCCAGGCGCGGCCCATGTCGTCCCACCACTCCTGCTCCCAGTCGGCGCCGGTGCCGAAGCCGCTGGTGGTCACCCGCACCACGCACGTGCCGCCGGAGTTCGACTCGATGACGAACCCCGACGTCATGGGGCTGAGCTCGTCGGGGCTCTTGCCCATGAGGGCGGCCCAGTCCTCCTCGTAGCCGAGGGTGCGAGGCGGGTCCCAGCGGGTGACGTGACCCTCGGAGCCCATGCCCTCGCCCATCGCGAAGCGCAGGGCGCCGCCTTCGCGCTCCTCCAGGACGGTCGGCAGGAACCAGGAGCTCAGGCCGGGAGCGGTGGCGATGGCCTGCCACACCTGCTCGGGGGTGCCGGGCACCTCGACGGCGAACTCCAGGCGGTACGGGACGGTGGGGTGCGTGGTCATGGCGTCTCCTCCTCGGGGACGGGGTGGGCGGCGACGACGAGGCGGTGCGGCCGACCGTCGTCATGGTGGTAGCGCGCGGCCAGGTCGAGCACCGCGGCGGTCAGCTCGTCGGCGAACGCCGCGCGGTCGGCGGCGGAGCGGAAGCCGATCTGCGTGTCGATCGTGAGCGTCGGCACGCGTGAGCCGGACGTGCCGGCGCGGCGGACGAGCGCGCCGACCTCGCGGACCACACGGCCGGCGAGCGCGACGAGGTAGCCGGCGGAGAGTCGGTCGCCTGTGGCTCCCGGGTCGGCGGCGGTGGCACTGACTGCGGCAGGGGAGACGACGAAGCGCGCCGCGGACGCCTGCAGCACGCGTTCGGTCAGGCCGCCGTGCCGGCGTTCCTCGGCCAGCTCGACGAGGCCGTGCGCCTCGAGGGACCGCAGGTGGTAGTTGACCTTCTGCCGGGGGAGGCCGACCCGAGCCGCGAGCCCGGCGGCGGATGCCGGGACGGCGAGCTCGGCGAGCAGCCGCGCGCGGATCGGGTCCAGCGCGGCCGCGGCGGCGCTGGGGCTCTCGATGACTTCCACGTCGTGCATGGGTCCAACCTCCTCTTGACAACAATATCTGTCAATAGGTCCCGCACGACGAGTGTGAATCGGGGCCCCGAGCGGAGCGGGAGTCGCCGGGTCGCGGGTCTTCACCGGCGGAAGTCGGTACCGGTCACACCCGTCGTGAATCGATTCGGAGCCCCACGAACCCCTTCGGCAACCGGTCTTCATCGGTGCAATGTGAAGGCTCACATTCGCGGTTCGAGTGGTCGTGGGAGTACCCGGACCGACGATCGGCGGACCTGATCGCAGCGGGCCACGGTCGCCCGAGGCGCCTAGAACGGCTCAAAGGAGAGCACCTCATGAGAGCAGCACATCTCGCCCCGACGAGGCGACGTCGCACGTGGCTGGCCACCCTCGTCGCGGCGGCCACGGCGGTGTCGGCCGGCGTCCTCGCGCTCGTCGTCGCGCCGGCGGCGTCGGCGGCCACGGTCGACCCCAACGCCTCGTACGTCCTGATCGGCCGCGGCAGCGGCAAGGCCCTCGACGTCTACAACCTCTCGACCGCCGACGGCGCCCGGATCACGCAGTGGACCCGCAACGACGGCCTGCAGCAGCAGTGGCAGTTCGTCGACTCCGGCAACGGCTACTACCGGATCAAGTCCCGCCTGTCGGGCAAGGTGCTCGACGTCTACAACTGGTCCACCGCCGACGGCGGCGCGATCGTCCAGTACTCCGACTACAACCAGAACAACCAGCAGTTCCGGCTCCAGGACACCTCCAACGGCTACGTGTCGCTGATCAGCCGGCACTCGGGCAAGGCCGTCGAGGTGCAGGGCGCGTCCACCGCCGACGGCGCCAACATCGTCCAGTACTCGAACTGGGGCGGGAACAACCAGCAGTGGCAGCTCGTGCGCGTGGGCGGGGGCAACGAGCCCACCCCGAACCCGACTCCCACGCCGAGCCCCACGCAGACGCAGAACCCGAACCCCGGCACCTGCCAGCTGCCCTCGTCGTACCGCTGGTCGTCGACGGGCTCGCTCGCGAACCCGCGCTCGGGCTGGGCCTCGCTCAAGGACTTCACCGTCGCGCCGTACCAGGGCCAGCAGCTCGTCTACGCCACGACGCACGACACCGGCAGCTCGTGGGGCTCGATGAACTTCGGGCTCTTCAGCAACTACAGCCAGATGGCGTCCGCCAGCCAGAACCAGATGCCGTTCAGTGCGGTCGCGCCGTCGCTGTTCTACTTCGCACCGAAGAACGTCTGGGTCCTGGCCTACCAGTGGGGCGGCCCGGCGTTCTCCTACCGGACCTCGACCAACCCGGCGAACGTCAACAGCTGGTCGTCGGCGCAGACGCTGTTCTCCGGCAGCATCTCCGGCTCCGGCACGGGCCCGATCGACCAGGCCGTCATCGGTGACGACCAGAACATGTACCTGTTCTTCGCCGGCGACAACGGCAAGATCTACCGGGCCAGCATGCCGATCGGGAACTTCCCGGGCAGCTTCGGCTCGTCGTCGACCGTGGTCATGAGCGACACGACCAACAACCTGTTCGAGGCCGTGCAGGTGTACAAGCTCCAGGGCCAGAGCCGCTACCTCATGATCGTCGAGGCGATCGGTTCGCAGGGTCGGTACTTCCGCTCCTTCACGGCCACGAGCCTGAACGGGTCGTGGACCCCGCAGGCGACGAGCGAGTCGAACCCGTTCGCCGGTAAGGCGAACAGCGGCGCCACCTGGACCAACGACATCAGCCACGGTGAGCTGCTGCGGACCAACGCGGACCAGACCATGACGGTCGATCCCTGCAACCTGCAGCTGCTCTACCAGGGCCGCAGCCCGAGCTCGGGCGGCGACTACGGGCTCCTGCCGTACCGGCCGGGTCTGCTGACCCTCCAGCGGTAGCAGCCGCTCGGGCAGGCAGGCTGATGCCCGCCCGGACCGATCGCCCGCCTCGTGCCACGACTCCTTCCCCGGAGTGGCACGAGGCGGGCGTCTCGTCGTCAGCGCGTTCCCGTCACGCCCCGTCGCGCGAGCCAGCGTCTGCTCCGGCCAACGCGCGCTGACGCCGGAGCAGGCGCTGGTTCGTCGGACGACGCAGCGTCTGCTCCGGCCTGGGCGCGCCTTCGCCGGAGCAAGCGCTGCATGGCGAAGTCGCGAGCGTCACGCGTGGCGGAAGCGGAGGGTCAGCGTGCGGGCCTGTGGGCGCAGCAGGTGGTCGGGCCACACGTCGGGACCGCAGGCCCGTGAGCCGAGCCCGTTCTGCGCGGCGTCGAGGTAGAGGTACGCACGGCCGGTGTCCGGCAGCTCGTGCGGGTGGCGCGCCGCGTCGAGGTGCTGTGCCGTGTGCCGGGTGAGCGTGAAGCCCGGCCTGCGGCCGCTCGTGTCGGCTGCGGCGTCCACCTGGAGCCACGCGGTTCCGCCACGAGTGAGCGTCAGCGAGCGCAGGTCGCTGCGGTGGCCGCTCTCCTGCGGTCTCGAGTAGCGCTCGGTGAGCTCGTCGATCGGCGCCGCGAACCGGCCGACTCGCGCGGCGTGGCGGCTGTCCGGGTAGGACTCGCGCGGCCCGGTGCCGAACCACGACGCGCCGTCGACGTCGCCCGGCAGGTCCAGGCGCAGGCCGATCCGGGGCCAGACCATGTCCCACCCCCGGCTGGGCTCGATCTCGGTGCGCAGCCACAGCTCGTCGTCCACCAGCTGCCACCGCTCGTCGGTCACGACCGTCGCTGCCTGGTCCGCGGCGGACCAGCGGCGGCGGACGTGCGCCGCCTCCTCGGTCGTCTCGACGAGCTCGACCCGGGCGGTGAGGCGGTCGAGGCCCGCCGCGCGCCAGATCTGGTCGTAGGCGGGTGCCGGCACGCCGTTGCCGTTGTTCTCCCACGGGTCGGCCAGGTCGTACGAGCCGCCGCCCTGGCCGCGGTCGTTGTCGGTCGGGCCTCGCCACAGCTCGAGCCGCGGCCCGGACACCGGAAGGCCGGCGAGGCGCACGAGGCGACCGTGCGCGAACTCGGCCGGTCCGAGCGTGAGCAGCTCGGCGGGTTCGGCCGCCGCCCGCGCGGGCGCCGCGAGGCGGGGCGCGGTGAGGCGGGGCGCCGTGAGGCCCGTGCGCCGGGGGGTGAGCGCGTGCTGCGTGAACGCGATGCCGTGCCCCGACGGCGCCCAGGGTGTGGCCTCGCGCAGCTCGGCCTCGACGGTCAGCCAGACCTCGCCGGTCGCCGGGACGTCGAGCTCGGGCAGCGGGACGGTCGCGGTCGCGCCGGCGGCCACGACACCGGCGTCGAGCACGCCGGTCGCGGTCGGGGCGCCGTCGGCCTCGACCCGCCAGCGCAAGACCAGGTCGCTCGTGTCGGCGGTGTGCCGGCGGTTCGTCACGGTCAGCGTCAGGCCGCTCTCGTCGTCGGCCCCGCCGGTCACGGCCAGACGCACGGGCGCCACCACCTGCTTGAACTCGAACAAGCCGGGCGTCGGGCTCGAGTCGGGCAGCACCATGCCGTCCATCACGAAGTTCCCGTCGTGCACGACCTCGCCGAAGTCCCCGCCGTAGCCGAAGAACTCCGTGCCGTCGGCGTCGTGCGTGCGCACGCCGTGCTCCCGCCATTCCCAGACGAAGCCGCCGTGCAACCGCGGGTGCTGCCACACGAGGTCCTCGTACTGGTCGATCGCCCCAGGGCCGTTGCCCATCGCGTGCACGTACTCGCACAGCAGGAACGGCTTCGTGCGCTGACGGGCCGACTCCGCCGCGGTGCACCCGAGCAGCAGCGAGCGCGAGTCGTCGGTGCCGATCGCGGCGGTCTCCGCCACCGAGGAGTACATGCGCGAGTACACGTCGGTGTAGGCGCCGGTGTGGTCGCCCTCGTAGTGCACCGGGCGCTCGGGGTCGCGGTCGTGCACCCAGGAAGCCATCGCGGCCAGGTTGTGGCCCGTGCCGGACTCGTTGCCGAGGGACCAGATCACCACCGACGGGTGGTTCTTGTCGCGCTCGACGGTGCGCTCGATCCGATCGAGGTACGCGTCGCGCCACGCCGCGTCGTCGCTCGGGTTGCCCGCCCAGCCGACGTGCTCGAAGCCGTGCGTCTCCAGGTCGCACTCGAGGATCACCCAGAAGCCGAGCTCGTCGGCGAGGTCGAGCAGGCGCGGGTGCGGCGGGGTGTGACTGGTGCGGATCGCGTTGACGTTGAACCGCTTCATCAGGGCGAGGTCCTCGCGCGCCCACTCCTCGTCGAAGACGCGTCCGCGGTCGGGGTGGGTCTCGTGCCGGTTGACCCCGTGGAACACGACGCGTTCGCCGTTCACGAGGAACCGGTCGCCGACGATGCGCACGGTGCGGAAGCCGAGGCGCAGCGAGAGGGTCTCGGCGGCGCTCGACACGGTCGCGTCGTACAGCCGGGGGACCTCGGCCGACCACGGCTCGACGGTGTTCACCCGCACCGGCGCGACGTCCGCGGGCGACGACCACTCGACGTCGATGCCGAGCTCGGGGACCCGCAGGGTGATCGGGTACGACCCATCGCCGGCCGTCAGCTCCGCCGTCACGAGGCCGGAGCCGTCCGGCTCGACGCCCGCCCGCAGCCACACGTCCTCGATGCCGCCGACCGGGCGCGCCTGCAGCGTGACGTCGCGGAAGATCCCGGGCAGCCACCACTGGTCCTGGTCCTCGAGGTAGCTCGCGGCGGACCACTGGTGCACGCGCACGACGAGGACGTTGGTACCGGGCCGCACGGCCGCGGTCACGTCGAGCTCCTGGGCGAGTCGGCTGCCGGACCCGACGCCGATCTCGGTGCCGTTGACCCACACCTTGTACCGGGACTCGACGCCCTCGAAGCGCAGCACCACCGCCTCGGCGTCGGACCACGCGGCCGGGACCTCGAAGCGGCGGCGGTAGTCACCCGTCGGGTTCTCGTCGGGCACGTGCGGCGGGGCGAGCGGGAACGGG
>NZ_LFKW01000134.1:46205-57390 GCF_001040865.1 Cellulomonas sp. A375-1
GTCCGCCCGCCGGCAGCACCCAGTGCGACGGCACGGGGATGGTGTCCCAGGTGCTGTCGTCGAACGCCTCGAGGGCGACGTCCTCGGCACCCTCGCCCGGAGGGAGGACGCCGTACGCACCTGGCTGGCCCGGTGCGCCGGGCAGCAGCCGGAAGCGCCAGTCGCCGTTCAGGGAGAGGGTCGGGGCGTCGGTGTGCAGCCAGGAGCGAGCGGGGCGCCGCGCGCCGGTGCCTGGCCCGCGATCGGTGAGATACCCGGTCATGCCGTGACCGCTCCTTCCGTGAGGCCGCCGCGCGACAGACGCTGCAGCACGGCCTTCGCGAGAGCGAGCGGGACGACCGCCAGCAGCACCTCACCAGTGGTGAGCCCGACGTTCAGCCCGAGCGTAATGGGGTCGAGCGAGGAGTATGGGCGCGACGGCCGTGGCGGAGCGGCAGGTCGGGCGCCCGGACGGGACGGTCGGCGCCGAGCCACGTGGTGCCGGTGAGGTCGATCGGGGAGGCCGGGTGGACGGGCGCGATTACTGGGACGGGCAGGCGGCGACCTACGACCGGGCGACGGCATGGGTCGAGCCGCGGCTGCTCGCGCCGGCGCGCGAGTGGGTCGCGCAGCGCGTGCGCGGGCGGACGCTGGACGTCGCGGTCGGGACGGGGGCGAACCTGCCGTACCTGCGCGGACGGTCCGACGAGCTCGTCGTGACCGACCAGAGCGCGGCGATGCTCGCGATCGCGAAGGACCGGGCGGCCCGCGAGCGCGTGGCCATGACCGCGGTGCGGGCCGACGCGGCGCACCTGCCGTGGCCGGACGCGTCGTTCGACTCGGTGGTGTGCACGTTCGCGCTGTGCTGTGTTCCCGACGAGGTCGCGGTGCTGGCCGAGCTGCGCCGCGTGGTCCGGCCCGAGGGGCGGGTGCTCGTGGCGGACCACGTGGAGTCGTCGGCGTTGCTCGGGCGCGTGGTGCAGCGCGGGTTGGACGTGGTCGGGCGGCGGCACGGTGAGCACCATCGTCGTCGGCCGTTGCTGCGGCTCTCGGACGCGGGCCTGGCGGCGGTCGAGCACGGGAGCAGCCGCTACCGGCTGGTGGAGCGGGTGGCTGCGCGCCGCGTCTGAGCCGCGGGGGCGTCACGCCGGTTCGGTGACGTCCACGTGCGGGAGGAGGCGGTCGAGCCACCCCGGGAGCCACCAGTTCGCGTCGCCCAGGAGCTTCATGGTCGCGGGCACCAGGACGAGCCGGACCAGGGTCGCGTCGAGCAGGATCGCGGTGGCGAGCCCGACGCCGAACATCTTGGTCGCCGCGTTCTCGCCCAGCACGAACGCGAGGAAGACGCAGATCATGATCGCGGCAGCCGACGTGATGACGCGCCCGGTGCGGGCGGTCCCGCGGACCACGGCCTCGTCGTTCGAGCCGGTGCCCGTGTACGCGTCGCGCACGCGGGACAGCAGGAACACCTCGTAGTCCATGGACAGCCCGAACAGCAGCGCGAACATGAACATCGGGATGAACGACACGATCGGCACGGTCGACTCGAGCCCGATCAGGTCGGCGGCCCAGCCCCACTGGAACACCATCACCATGACGCCGTACGCGGCGCCGATGCTCAGCAGGTTGAGCAGCACGGCCTTGAGCGGCACCAGCACCGAGCGGAACACCAGCATGAGCAGCACGAACGACATCGCCAGGACCGCGCCGACGAGCAGGGGGAGCCGGTCGTTCACGCGTTGCCCGACGTCGGCGAAGCTCGCGGTCTGACCACCGACGTGGGCCGCGGCGGGCGTCCCGGCCAGCGCCGCGGGGAACACCTCGGTGCGAAGCCGGTCGATCGTCCGGGCCGTGGCGACGTCCTGCGGGCCGGTGGTGGCGTGCGTGACGATCGTCGCGAGCCCGCCGCGCCGCACGGGCGGCTCGACCGCGGCGACGCCCGGGTCGGCGGCGACCGCCTGCGCCACCGCGTCGGCGGCGTGGGTGTCGCCGGCGAGGTCGACGACGACGACGAGCGGGCCGTTGCGACCCGGCCCGAACCCCTCGGCGACGAGGTCGTACGCCTGGCGCTCGGTGCGGCTGGGCGGGAGGGCGCCGTCGTCGGGGATGCCGACCCGCAGCGCGACGACCGGTGCCGCGAGCGCGAGCAGGACCACGGTCACCGCCACCCCGTAGGCGGCGGGGTGCCGGGTGACGTGCCGGGTCCAGCGCTCCCACCGCGGGCTCGTGGTCTCGAGCCGGTGGCGGCCCACGACGCGTCGGCCCGCGACCGCGAGGAGTGCGGGCAGCAGGGTCACGGAGGCGACGACCATGACGAGCACGACGAGGGAGATCGCGATGCCACCGGCGGTCATGAACGGCACGCCCGCGACCGCCAGGCCCAGGATCGACACGACGACGATCCCGCCGGCGAACACCACGGGCCGCCCGGCCCCGGCGAGCGACCGCGCGACCGACTCGTCGACCGCCATACCCTCGGCGAGGTGCTCGCGGTGGCGGGTGACGACGAACAGCGCGTAGTCGATCCCGACGCCGAGCCCCACCATGGCACCGAGCACGGGCGCGAAGCTCGGCACGGTCATCACGCCGGCCAGCAGCGTCATCCCGCCGATCCCGACGCCCAGGCCGAGCACCGCCATGCCGACGGGCAGCGTCGCCGCGACGAACGAGCCGAACGCGAGCAGCAGCACGACGAGCGCGGCGACGATCCCGACGAGCTCGCCCACGTTGCTGTCCGCGCTCGAGTAGGCGAAGAACAGGTCGCCGCCCATCTCGACGCGCAGCGCGGGGTCGTGCGGCACCGCCTCGAGCGCCGTCAGGTCGGCGGCGGAGAGCTGGTCGAGCCCCGGGTACTGGACCCGGAGCTGCGCGACGCGACCGTCGGGTGACAGGGCGCCGACCGCCGCGGCGTCCCGCGCCCCGGTGAGGGCCCCCACGGGGTCGGTGGTGCCCAGGACGTGCGGCAGTGCGCGCACGTCCGCCTGGAGCCGGGCGAGGGCCGCGCGCGCGGCCTCGTCGTCGCGGAACGTGCCGTCGCCCGCGGGGGTGACGACCACCTGCGCGGTGATGCCGGCCTGCCCGCCGCCGGACGCGGCGACGAGCTCGTTGGCGCGCTGGGAGTCCAGCCCGGGCGCGGTGAACCCGTCCTCGAGCTTCGCGCCCGAGGCGGCGGCCGCGCCGACGACGACGACCGTGAGCGCCAGCCACGTGCCGATCACCGCCCAGCGGCGCCGGGTGGCGAACCAGCCGATCCGGTACAGGATCTGGGCGAGCATCGGGTTCTCCTCGGGACGACGGGCGGCAGCATCGGACCCGTCGATCGTCGTGACGCGCCCCGGTGCGCCACATCGGCCGCGCGGTCCGTGCCCGATGGCCGGACGTGCTGCCCAGACCTGGCCTTTCGGCCGATCCGGCCCGCGGCCCCCGTCCCTACGCTGGGCGCCGTGATCCTCGACGCCGCGCGACGACTGTGGGCGCTGCCGCCCGCCCCCGACCCGCCCGTGCGCGTGTGGCGCGACTGGGCGCTCGTCGTGCTGGTCACGGTGACCGCGGTCCTGGAGGTGACGCTGCGCAAGGACGTCGCGTGGCCGTTCGCGGCGGTGCCGATGACGGTCCTGCTGGCCGGCACGCTGCTGTGGCGCCGGACCCACCCGTTGGCGGCCGTGCTGGTCGCCTTCGGGGCCGTGCTGGTCGTCGAGGTGGCGGTCCGCGTGTCGGGGACGACGAGGTCGGTCGGCCTGGGCTCGATGGGGTTCGTCCTGGTGCTCGGCTACGCCCTGTACCGGTGGGGCTCCGGTCGGCAGATCGTGCTCGGGTCGGCGGTGTTCGGCACGGCGTTCGTGTCGAGCATCACCCGTGACCCGACGTCGGTGGCCGAGACGGTCGCGGGGTTGTTCGTCGTGACCCTGCCGGCCGTCGTCGGCCTCGTCGTGCGACTGGGGTTCACGGCGCGCACGCGTGCGCTGCAGGACGCGCGGTCGCGCGAACGTGAGCAGCTCGCGCGCGAGCTGCACGACACCGTCGCCCACCACGTGTCCGCGATCGTGGTGCGTGCGCAGGCGGGCCGCGTCGTTGCCGCGACGGACCCGTCCGCGGCGCGTGAGGCCCTCGCCGTGATCGAGCGCGAGGGTGCCCGCACGCTCGCCGAGATGCGCACGCTCGTCGGTGCGTTGCGCGGGACCGACGAAGCCGCCCTCGCGCCCGTCCGCGACGTCGCGGACGTGCCCTCGCTCGCCTCGACCGACTCGCGCGTGGTCGTCGAGCAGTCGGGCCGGCTCGAGGACCTGGGCCCCGCGGTGGGTGGCGCCGTGTACCGGATCGCGCAGGAGTCCGTCACCAACGCGGTGCGGCACGCGCGCGCCGCCACGAGGATCGTCGTGCGCGTCACCGGGGACGACGACGCGGTCCGGTGCACGGTGGCCGACGACGGTGAGACGGTGGGGCCTGTGCGCGGGACGGGGTACGGGATCGTCGGGATGGCCGAGCGAGCGGCGCTGCTGGGCGGCTCGCTGACCGCGGGGCCCGCGGAGCCTCGTGGCTGGGTGGTGGCGGCCGTCCTGCCGCGTCGGGGGGTGGGGGCATGACCTCCGACGACGAGCGCGGCGGGGGGCCGGGCGACCGCGCGCCCGGGACGGACGTGCGTGTGCTGGTCGCCGACGACCAGGAGATCGTGCGCACCGGGCTGCGGATGATCCTCGACGCCCAGCCCGGCATCCGAGTGGTCGCCGAGGCCGCCGACGGTCTCGCCGCCGTCCGGCTGGCCCGTGAGCTGCGCCCCGACGTGTGCCTCCTCGACATCCGGATGCCGGGGATCGACGGCCTGGCCGCGACGCGCCTGCTCGCCGGACCCGACGTCACGCACCCGCTCGCGGTCGTGGTCATCACCACGTTCGACCTCGACGAGTACGTGCACGGCGCGCTGCGCGCGGGTGCGCGCGGGTTTCTGCTCAAGGACGCCGGCCCCGAGCTGCTCGCGCAGGCCGTCCGCGCGGCCGCCGACGGCGAGGCGTTGATCTCCCCGGCCGTCACCGTCCGCCTGCTCGCGGCGTTCGCGCAGACCCGACCTTCCGCACGCCGCGACCCGCTCGAGCCGCTGACCGCGCGCGAGGAGCAGGTCCTGGTCACGGTCGCGCGCGGCCTGACCAACGCCGAGATCGCGACGGAGCTGCACGTCTCCCTGAGCACCGTGAAGACGCACCTCACGGGCCTGACGACCAAGCTCGGCGCTCGCAACCGCGTGCAGATCGCGATGTGGGCCTACGAGACGGGCCGCTTCCGCCCCTGAGCCCGAGGAAGGAGTCGCGCGCGCTACACCTCCTCGTCGACGCGGCTGCAGGCGCGTCGCGCCGACGAGCTGGCACCCGGCCCTGGCCATCACAACGAGGGCGCGTTTGTCACGGGCTTCTTGAAGAAGAGATGTGGAGCAGGCGGCGCAGTCGTGCGTGGCGCTCGTCCCTGCGGGCCGCGCGGGCTCGCTCTCGTTTCTCGCGTCGTCGTCGGTGGACCTCCGCGAGCGGGACCAGCGGAGCGATGTGCGCCACCCGCTCGCGCAGCATGGCGGCGTCGGCGTCGGTCAGCTCGACGACGATCGACGACGCGCAGTCGTGCAGGCCGACGATCGACTCCCTCGAGGCGTTCGGCGTCACGTAGCCGGACACGTAGATCGACCACGGTGCGTACAGCTCCGCGTCCGCCCACTCGGGGTCGTCGGGAGTCAGCGAGAGGCTGATGCCTGGATCGGAGCGCTTCGGGTGGCGTCGTCGGATGAGAGCGGTCAGTCGCGCCTGCGCCGCGAGCACCGGCTCGGGCATCTGGTCGTCGCGGTAGTCGCTGCAGACGTCGATGGACACGCAGCGCAGGTCCGGCCGGACCAGGTCGAAGATCGCGGCACTGACCGTCGCGGCGTCGTCGCGATCGCGCACGTGCGCATCGATCGTGTACGCCACGCGCGCCTGTTCCACGGGCCCGACCGTAGTGCTAGGGCGCGTCGGTCAGGGGCTTCTTGAAGAAGGTGGCGGACTCCTCGTAGCCGAGCGCGGTGGAGAACGCGCCTACTCGTCGGCTCGCGAGCGCGAGGTAGGCGGCGCCGGTGTCGCGTCCCCACTGCTCGGCGTGACGCATGAGGTCTCGGCCCACGCCTGACCGGCGGCGGTGCTCAGCGACCATGACCTCCTCGACCCAGGCGACCGGGCCGTTGGCGAGGAACGTCAGGTGCCGGTGGGCGAGCAGGTATCCCACCACGACCTCGTCGGACTCGGCGACGGCGATCAGCGCGCCCGGGGCCGAGCGCAAGGCCCGCCACGTCGCCTCGAAGGCCTCGCGCCGTGGGGCGAGCGACGTCGCGAAGTCGCGGGCGAGCGGCCAGACCTGGTCGGAGTCGGCCGCCCGCGCGACGCGCACGCGCGGGCGAGGGTCCTGCGGCATCGACGCAGTGTCGCGAGCGGCCGTGCATGCCGCAAGGGTGTGGGCCGACGCTCGTCGCTCGCAGACTCCGGGAGTGCGGCTCTCCACACGCATGCTCGTCGTCGAGGGGGTCGCCGGACGGTCCGTACGCCGGCTGCCTGACGAGCGCCCGCGACCCCTACGGCGCTGCGGACGGTACCGGGTCGTGCAGCACCACCTCGGTGGAACTGCCGCGAGCGAACACGAACCAGTACACAGCCGCAGCCACACCCACGGCAGCCAGGACGACGCCCACGCCCAACCACACGTTGCGACGCAGGTCGGGGCGCCTGACCCGCAACCAGACGCCCACTGCGAGCGCGAGCAGGGAGACCAGCGCCCCAGCCGGCGGCAGCAGCACCAGCAGCACCAGGCCCGTGACAGCCGTGACCACGGCACCTGTCACCGCACGCCTGTCGTCTGCGGTCAGCGTCCTCGGGTGTTCGACGCTGGCCGCGAGAGCCTCGGGCGGTCCCAGCTCAGCGATCGCCGCGGTCACGCCCTCGCCCGTCGAGCCGGGCCCCAGCGGCTGGTCCACCTCGGTGCGTGCCGTTCGCTTCACGTGTGAAGTCCCCCTTGAGTGCGCGGTCGTCCTCGCGGACGCACTCCCGCCAGGCCGACCTGAATGCCATCAGGGCGGACAGCCCCGATGGTGTGAGCATGCCGTACCGGCGAGGCGCCCCATCCGACGCCGCGCCTAGGCTGGCCGGGCGCGGGAGGGGAGCTGCAGTGGTGGAGGGGCAGGCGTACTGGGACACGCAGGCGGCGACGTACGACCGGGCGACCGCCTGGATCGAGCCGCGCCTGCTGGCTCCCGCCCGCGAGTGGGTCGCGCAGCGCGTGCGGGGCCACACGCTCGAGGTCGCCGCCGGCACCGGCGCGAACCTGCCGTACCTCCGGGGCCGGTACGAGCTGGTGGTGTGGGACTCGAGCGGAGCGCTGCTCGCCGAGGCGCGGGGCCGCGCACGTGACCTCGGCGTCGACGTCACCGCGGTCCAGGCGGACGCGTCGCGCCTGCCGTGGCCCGACGCGCACTTCGACACCGTGGTCTGCACCTTCGCGCTGTGCTGCGTGCCGGACGAGGTCGCGGTGCTGCGCGAGCCCGCGAGTGTGGTGCACCCCCAGGGAGCAGTGCTGCTCGCGGACCACGTCGAGTCGTCCGCCTGGCTCGGGCGCCTGGTGCAGCGCGGGCTCGACGTCGCCGGCCGACGATACGGCGAGCACCACCGTCGTCGCCCGCTCCTGCGCCTCTCGGAAGCCGGCCTGACGGCGGTCGAGCACACCGCCGGCCGCTACCGCCTGGTCGAGCAGGTCGCCGCATGTCGCGCATGACCGCGGAACCCCGGACAGGCGCTAGGCCCGGTTCCTAGAGTTGCGGACACCCGAACCCGGCATCCGGAGGGCCCGATGGCCGAACGCCCGCCCGACGACATCCGCGCCGGCGTGCTCGTCCTGCTGGCGGCGGTGTGCGCCCTCCCAGTCGTCGCGTGCCTCGGTGCGGTTCGCGACGCAGCGGGCGTCGTCGTCGCTTCTCCCCTGCTGGCCGCGGCGGCTGCGACGTTCGTCGGATGATGCGGATAAAGGAGGAGACGGACGTCGACGGGCCGAAGCCGATCGCGTGGCGGCCCCTGCTTGCGGTCGTCGGCGGGCTCGTCGTCGTGCTGCTCGCCTTCGCGGGGCGGTACGGGGCGCACCGGGACGAGCTGTACTTCGTCGCCGCGGGGCACCGGCTCGCGTGGGGCTACCCGGACCAGCCTCCGCTCACGCCGCTGCTCGCGCGCCTGGCCGACGAGGCCGCGCCCGGCAGCGTGTGGGCGCTGCACGTGGTGCCTGCGCTCGTCGTCGGGGCGCTCGTGCTGGTCGCGGCGCTGACGGCCCGCGAGCTGGGCGGGGCGCGCGTCGAGCAGACGGTGACGGCGGTGCTGGTCGCGACCGGTGTGGTGACGCTGGTCTCCGGGCACATGCTGTCGACGACGACGACGGACACGCTGTTCTGGGCGCTCGTCGTCTGGCTCACGCTCGCGACGCTGCGGCGCGACGACCCGCGCGGGTGGCTCGTCGTCGGCCTGGTGGCGGGGGCGGGGCTCGAGAACAAGCACCTGGTGGCGTTCCTGCTCCTCGCGCTCGCGGTCGCAGTGGTGGCGACGCGCGAGACCCGCCACCACGCGCGCTCGCCGTGGGCGTGGGCGGGCGCCGGGATCGCGCTCGTGCTGTGGCTGCCGAACCTGCTGTGGCAGGCGCAGCACGGCTGGCCGCAGCTCGAGCTCGCGGCGGACATCCGCGACGAGTACCTGACGCTCGGGGGACGGCTGGAGTTCGTCGGGCTCTCGCTCGTGCTGCTCAACCCCGTGGTGACGGTGGTCTGGGTGATCGGGCTCGTGCGCCTGCTGCGGGAGCGCGCGTGGCGGTGGGCGCGGCCCGTCGCGTGGGCGTACGTGCTGCTCGTCGTCGTCTTCCTCCTGACGGGCGGCAAGGCGTACTACCTCGCGGGCCTGTACCCGGCGCTCGTCGCCGCGGGCGTGTGCGCGCTCGCGGCCACGCGGCCGGCCCGACGCACCGCGCGGCTGGGCGCGATCGCGGCGGCCGCGAGCCTTATCGCGCTGCCCGCGGCGCTGCCCGTGCTGCCGGTGGGCACGTTCGCGGGCTCGCCGTGGGCGGCGCTGGGGGAGGACCAGGTCGAGATGATCGGCTGGGACGTGTTCTCCGCGCGCGTCGCCGAGGTCGTCGACGAGCACGACGCCGGGCTGGTGCTGACCGCCAGCTACGGCGACGCGGGTGCGCTCGAGCACGTGCGCGTGCTGCCGTCCGACGTTCGGGTGGCCAGCGGCCACAACGGGTTCGCCGCCTGGGGCCCGCCGCCCGACGACGAGCGCACGGTCGTCCTGACGGGCTACCCGCGGGCGCCTTCGTGGATGCGCGGCTGCACCCGCGTGGCCCCGGTCGCCACGGGCGTCGACAACGAGGCGTCGCAGGCTCCGCTCTTCGTGTGCGACGGGCCGACGAGGCCATGGGACCAGGTCTGGCCGCAGGTCACCCACCTGTCCGCGTGAGCGCGGGCGCTCGTCGGGAATCCGGGCGGGATCCGGGTGAGACTGGGCGCACCGCATCAGCACAGGAGGAACGATGACGTCCGTCCCCACGATCGCTCTCAACAACGGTGTGACGATCCCGCAGCTCGGCTTCGGGACGTTCCAGATCCCGCCCGACGAGACGAAGGACGCGGTCCTGACGGCGTTCGAGGTCGGGTACCGGCACATCGACACCGCGCAGGGCTACGGCAACGAGAAGGGCGTGGGCGACGCGCTCGCGGCCAGCGGCCTGGCGCGCGACGAGGTGTTCGTGACCAGCAAGCTCAACAACAGCTTCCTCACGCACGACGACGCTCTGGCCTCGTTCGAGCGCACGCTCGAGGCCCTCGGCTCGGACCACGTCGACCTGTTCCTCATCCACTGGCCGCTGCCGACGGCGAGCGACTTCGTCGCGCGGTGGCGCGCGCTCGAGGAGATCTACGCCTCGGGCCGGGCGCGCGCGATCGGTGTGTCGAACTTCCAGGTCAACCACCTCAACCGCCTCCTGGCGGAGACGACCGTGGTCCCCGCGGTGAACCAGATCGAGGTGCACCCGTACCTGACCAACGAGGCGGTGCGGGCGGCGGACGCCGCGCACGGCATCGCCACCGAGGCGTGGTCGCCGATCGCGAAGGGCGAGGTGCTCGACGACCCGGTGGTCCAGCGGATCGCCCAGGCGACGGGCCGCACCCCGGCCCAGGTGGTGCTGCGCTGGCACGTGCAGCGCGGGGACATCGTGTTCCCGAAGTCCGTGACGCGCTCGCGCGTCGAGGAGAACTTCGCGCTGTTCGACTTCGAGCTCTCGCCCGAGGACGTCGCGGCGCTGGGCGCCCTCGACCGCGGCCACCGGACAGGTCCCGACCCGGACACGTTCGACTTCGTCGGCTGAGCTCGGCGGCCCGGGCCGACCCGCTCGGCGCGCGGATGCAGGCGGTCGCGCCTACATTCCAGAGGTCCGTTCGTCTGGCTTCTGGAGGTTGGCATGACCGTCACCGGGATCATCTCCGCGATCATCATCGGCCTGATCATCGGGGCGCTCGGACGACTGTTCGCGCGCGGCAAGCAGGACATCCCGATCTGGCTGACGATCGTCGTCGGCATCATCGCGGCGCTCCTGGGCTCGCTCCTGGCGGGTCTGCTGGGCGTGCGTGACACGGACGGGATCGACTGGATCGAGCTCCTCATCCAGATCGTGCTGGCCGTGATCGGGGTCTCGATCGCGGCGAACATGCGCGGTCGCCGGTAGTACCGGACGACGCAACGGGAGAGCCCCGGGGGCCAGATGGTCCCCGGGGCTCTCCCGTGTGCGACTGCAGTCAGGCGATCAGCTGCAGGCCGTGCCGTTGAGCGTGAACGACGTCGGGTTCGTGTTCGTGCCCGTGTGCGAGCCGTTGAACCCGATGTCGGCGGTCTGCCCCGGTGCCAGCGTGCCGTTCCAGGCCGCGTTGGTCGCCGTGACGTTCGCGCCGGACTGGGTCCAGTTGGCGCTCCAGCCCTGCTGGACCTGCTGGCCGTTGGCGAAGCTGAACTTCAGCGTCCACCCGTTGAGGGGCGTCGTGCCGGTGTTCGTGATCCTCACCGACGCCGTGAAGCCGGTGTTCCAGCTCGGGGCGTTGTAGGTGACCTTGCAGGTCCCGGTGGGGGTCGTCGTCTTCGTCGTGACCGACAGCGCGGAGGAGGCTGCGGAGACGTTGCCC
>NZ_LFKW01000134.1:57533-57807 GCF_001040865.1 Cellulomonas sp. A375-1
CCCGGTCTTCGTCGTGACCGACAGCGCGGAGGAGGCTGCGGAGACGTTGCCCGCCGCGTCCTTGGCCCGCACCGTGTACGAGTACGCGGTGGCGGCCGTGAGGCCGGTGTCCGTGTACGTCGTGCCGGTGGCCGACCCGACCTTCGTCGTGCCGCGGTAGACGTCGTAGCCGACGACCCCGACGTTGTCCGTGGACGCCGTCCAGGACAGCGCCACCGAGGTCTCAGTGACCGTGCCCGCCGTCAGGCCCGTGGGCACGCTGGGTGCCTGCGTG
>NZ_LFKW01000134.1:57817-61812 GCF_001040865.1 Cellulomonas sp. A375-1
CGTGCCGGCGGTCAGGCCGGTGTCGGAGTACGTCGTGCCGGTCGAGGAGCCGACGAGCGTCGTGCCGCGGTAGACGTCGTAGCCCGTCACGGCGACGTTGTCGGTCGACGCCGTCCAGGACAGCGCCACGGAGGTCTCCGTGACCGTGCCCGCCGTCAGGCCCGTGGGCACGCTGGGTGCCTGCGTGTCGACGACCGTGCCCGTCTCCGTGGTGACCGCCAGGGCCGAGGAGGCCGACGAGATGTTCCCCGCCGCGTCCTTGGCCCGCACCGTGTACGAGTACGTGGTGCCGGCGGCCAGGCCGGTGTCGGCGTACGACGTCGTGGTCGAGGAGCCGACCTTCGTCGTGCCGCGGTAGATGTCGTAGCCCGTCACGCCGACGTTGTCGGTCGAGGCGGTCCACGAGATCGTCGCCGACGTGCTGGTGACACCGCTCGCCGTCAGGCCGGTGGGGGCCGTCGGGGCCTGCGTGTCGCCGGGCGTGGTGCCCTCGTCGAACAGGCGCGAGTAGTCCGCGAGCGCCGCCGCGATGGCCGTCTGCGACCAGAAGCGGTGGTAGGTGAACGTCGGGGCGACGCCCGTGCTGAGCGCGGTCTGGACCTTCGACCAGGCCGGGTCCTTCTTGTAGAAGGACCGGATGTCCAGGAACGAGACGCCCGGCTTGATCACGTCGCCGTTGGGCATCGTGCCGGTCCAGCCCGACGGGATGTAGATGCCGTCGCCGCCGGCCACGTACGCGTCGTCGAACCGCTTGTAGTCCTCACGGGTCTCCGGTGCGGACACGCCCAGCGGGTCCTGGTTGTTGGCCCAGATCGCGTCGAGCAGCGCCTTGGCCTTGTCACGCGCCGCGGTGTTGCCGGACTTGGCGGCGTAGAACAGCAGGGCACGGGCGGTGTCGCCGGCGACGCCGACGTCCTGGCCGTAGTCCTTGACCGTGACCGTCAGGCCGGGGTTGCCGGTGGGCGCCGAGGCGTTCCACGTGTCGGGCTTGCCGGTCCAGACGAGCGTGCTCGGGACCTTCCAGTTCGCGCCGTCCGTCGAGATGTTCGCGACGACCCAGGGGACCCACTTGTCGAGGATCGCCTTGGCCTGCGGGTTGCCCGACGCGTAGTAGAGCTCGGCGACGCGCTGCACGCCCCACGCCTGCATGCCGAACCACTGGTTCGACGGCGGGTCGTTGTAGACGGGCGCCTCGGTGTAGCCCATGCCGTAGAACGTGGGCGTGCCCGCCGGCGGCGTCGCGTACGCACCGTTCCACGAGTTGGTCGCGCCACCGGCGATGCCGCCGTTCGACGCCTGCAGCCAGGTGTAGAACTCGAGCTGACGCGTGAGCGACTTGCTCCAGTCGTCCTTGGCGGTCGCCGACTTCGGCGTGAGCGCCGCGTCGGTCGACAGGGCCCAGGCCGCGAGCGGGTTCTGGTAGCCGAAGTGCGCGTGCGACGAACCGATGCGCCAGGCCCAGCCGGAGCTCGTGTCGGTCGCGCCGCCCCACGCCATGTACCAGGACAGCAGGTAGTGCGCGCTCTCCCGGTTGGAGCCGGCCGCGCAGCTGGGCGAGGTGCAGCCGATGGTCTTGAAGTACTTGTCGAACAGCGTGTAGCGCAGGTAGTCGCCGAGCTTGGCGGCCTTGGCCACCGTCGCCGCGACGGCGGACTGCTTGCCCTGCGCGGTCGCCCACTGGTTGGCCCAGTAGACGGCCTCGATGGCACGCGCGTCGGCGTCGGAGGCCGACGTGTACTTCCACTGCTTGGCGTACGCCGAGTCACCCGTGAACAGGTCGAGGTACCCGTTCTTGCCGCCGTACTTGAACTCCTCGCAGCTCGGCTGCGGGACGGTCTCCCAGACGGACTCCTGCTGGCCGCGCTGGAAGGTGTTGATGAAGGACGTGCCGGTCGCGGTCGGGCCCAGCTCACAGCCCGCACCCGGCGTCACGCCGAAGCCGTAGACGTTGTCGACGTCCGCGAGCCAGTGCATCTGGTAGATGTCGGAGGTGCCGTAGGTGGACTTCAGCTCGTTGGCGAGCGGGTCCTTGCCCACGCTCACGCCGCTCGACAGCTGCGCCGGGTAGCCGCTCGGGTGGGCGTACTCGGAGGCGTACGTCGCCGGCGAGTTGGGGTTGTAGAAGGAGTTCGTCGGCTGGTCCACCGACTGGGGGATCATGTACTTCTCCATGGTCTCCCAGGCATGGTTCAGCGGCGCCCAGTCCTCGGTGACCTGTCCGTACAGGGCCTCGAGCCAGATCCAGTAGGAGTACGCCTCGGACGTCGTCTCGTGGCCGTAGTCGGGTGCCTCGACGATGAGGGTCTCGACGGAGTGGTACGGGATGCCCTGAGCGGAGAAGTAGCCGTTCGCGGGGTCCTTGATCTTGTCGTACTGCGCGAGGAAGCGCTGCGCGTAGTCACCGTCCACGGCGGCGCGCACGGGCGACGCGGCCGGGACGGACAACGTGGACGGCAGGGAGCCTCCACCGGTCGCGGCGGAGGCTGGGGTGATCCCGGCCGCCAGGAGAGACGACACGCTGAGGGCGGCCAGGGCCACCCAGGCGTGTCGCCGTCGGGTCGAATGGGACATCGTCCGTACCTTTCTGGCTGGTGGGCGAGCCCGGCGCTGCGACGCAGGACGCCCGCCGCACCCGCGGGCTGACGCGGGGCGGTGGTGGAGGTGCACTGATCCCGGGTGCGGCGGACGGGCGCGGGGCGTCGATGCCGAGCGGCCGTGGACGACGGTCGGGACGCGTTCACCATCGCGAGCGGCGGAAGAGCCGTAAAGCACTCGAATCGATTAACGTGGGAGCGCGACCACCGGTCTGACCCGTGCCACGCGTACCCCTGTGCCAGGTTGTCCGAGGCACCGATACGTGCCGTCGGACGAGACCCTGGAGGACGTACATGAAGCTCGCTGGACGACTCGCACTGACCGTCGCCGTCGCGGCACTGACCGTGGGCCTCGGGGGTGTCCCGGCGACGGCGACGCCCGGAGGCAGCGGCTACGTGGACGGGGACGGCGGCGCCGCGACGAACGACTGGGCCGGCGAGGGCGTCGTCAACCAGTCCACGAGCGCCCGCAGCGCGGCAGCCGGCCTGTGGCAGGCGTTCCTGTTCTCGCAGGGCTACCTCGGCTCGTGGGACGACGTCGACTGCTCGTTCGGCCCGAACACCGCGAGCGCGACCCGCAGGTTCCAGGCGGACCGCGGCCTCACGGTCGACGGCTCGGCCGGCCCGCAGAGCTTCGGTGCGGCCGACAACGCCCTGCGCCTGGCACCCGACGGCGCCTACGACCAGGTGCTGGCCGGCACGGGCAGCCGCACGGTCTCCTACCTGCGGGTGACCAACAACATCTACGCGTTCCAGTACCAGGCGACCAAGGGTGCGTGGCTCTACGCCTCGTACGCGAACCGCTCGTCGCTGTGCTGACGGCTCGGCCCTGACCCGCTCGGTGCCTGCGGGTGCGGCGTCGCGATCACGCGTCGCGGTGCCGCACCCGCAGCGGCATGCTGGCGCGTGGGAGGCGGCATGGGAGCGCGCAGCGCGGGGCTGGTGGTCTACCGGCGGGACGACGACGGCGTCCGCGTGCTCCTGGCGCACATGGGCGGCCCGTTCTGGGCTCGTCGCGAGCGGGCGTGGTCGATCCCGAAGGGCGTGATCGAGTCCGGCGAGGAGCCGCACGACGCGGCGCTGCGCGAGTACGCCGAGGAGCTCGGGTTCGCACCGCCCGAGCCGCTGCGCGCCGACGAGCCGCTGGGCGAGGTGCGGCAGTCGGGCGGCAAGATCGTCGAGGCCTGGGCCCGCGAGGGCGTGGTCCAGGTGGACGCGCTCCTCGGGTCCGACGAGGCCGGCGGGACCACGGTGACCGGGGCGACGGCGACGATCCCGTGGCCGCCGCGCTCGGGCCGCACGCTGGTGGTGCCCGAGGTCGACCGCGTCGCATGGGTCGGTCTCGACGACGCGCGCCGGCTGGTCGTGGCGGCGCAGGAGGCGTTCCTCGACCGGCTCCTC
>NZ_LFKW01000134.1:61947-81844 GCF_001040865.1 Cellulomonas sp. A375-1
GGGTTACCGTCCGAGGATGAGCGACGGGCACGCTCTGCAGCGTGTCGAGCTCGTCGAGGACGACGCGCTCGCGCTCGGTCCTGCGCCCGGCGACGGTCGCCGGCTCGCGCACGCCGACGGCACCGGGCCCGCGCCCTCACGCAGACGACGCGCCCGCTGGCTGGTCGCGGCGGTGGGCGTCGTCGGCCTGCTCGGGTTCGCGGTGGTGGGCGCGCAGGCGGCGCTCGACTCGGGCTACGAGGACCGCGTCGCCGCGCGGGCGGCCCTGCCCGGGGCGGTCGAGCCGATGCGGCCGCGGTTGCAGATGCGGTGGTCCACCGAGGCCGCGGTCATGGACTCCCTGCTGCTCGACCGCCCGGTCGGCGGCGCGTACCTCGGCGCACGCGCCGTCCCTGACGGCTCGGTGCAGGCTGTGGCGCTCGACTCCGCGACCGGCGGTGCGCGCTGGACCACGTCGCTGCGCGGCGGGCTCGGTGAGGACGCGGTCGTCCCCGGGTCGGGCCGTGGGTGCACCACCGCGACCACGCCCGACGCTCCCGTCGACGCGCTGGTGTGCGTCGTGGTCTACCGCGCGCACGGCCAGCACGAGTCGGACCCCGCCGAGCGCGCCGAGGTCGTGGCCCTCGACGCGACGACCGGCACCGTCCTCGCGCGCCACGCCGCGCCCACGCAGGCGGGCCGCGTCGTGGTGCTCGGCGACCAGGCGGTGGTCGCGTGGCGCGCGCTCGGCACCGTGAACGTCCACGCGCAGGACCTCCTGACGGGCGCGGCCCGGTGGCAGACCCGGCTCTCGGTGCCGCGCTCGGGCATCCTGACGGTCGGCTCGCTGCGGGACGCGCCGCGCATCGGGCGCGTGCAGCTCGCGGCGGGTGGCGGGGTCGTCGTCGTGGGCGCGGCGCAGCAGGTCTTCCTCCTGACACCGAGCGGCGACCTGCGCGAGGGGACCGGGCGCCTCGACGGCTACGTGCGGCAGGTGCGCGCCGACCGCGTCGTGGTGCTCACCGTCCACGGGTCCGCGGGGACGCTCGTCGTGCGGTCCGGGGCCGACGACGTGCACGTGCCGCACGTCGTCGCGCTCCCGACCCTCGACGACGGGTCTCTGGCGGACCTGGTGCTCACGGTCGAGGCCGGCCTGCGCGGCTACGACCGGACGTCCGGCGCGCTGCGGTGGGCGCTCGACGGCAGGGACAGCGGGACGATCGTGCTGGACGGCACCGTCTACCAGAGCGGAGATGCGGCGCTGGTGCGTGCCGTCGACGGGCGCTCGGGGCGCGAGCTGTGGGCCGTGCCCGCGCCGCGCGCGGCGTACGTGACGGACCTCGTCACCGACGGCGCGCGGCTGTACGTGGCGCTGCACGGGCTGGTCGGCTCCGACAAGACCTGGCGCGTCTACGGGTTCGACGGTCTCGACGAGGGCACGCTCGAGGCGCCCGCCGGGTGGCGCGGCCTCGAGATCCGCGGCCGCGTGCTCGTCGCGACCTCGACCGACGCGTCCCGGGCAGCGGTCCTCGGCTGAGAGTCGCCCGGTCCGTCGTGGTCGTGTGCGACGCTCGTCGTGAACTACCGGACGAGGGCTGACGAGGACGGGAGCGATGAGCGGCGACCTGCAGCGTGTCGAGCTGGACGACGACACCGACGACGCGTCCCGGTTCGGGCAGAGCGAGCACGCCGACGCGCGCGGCGAGGACGGTCCGCGCAGGTCACGGCGCGGGCGCGTCGTGCTCGGGGTGGGTGCCGCGCTCGTCGTCGCCGGGCTCGTCGCGGCACAGGCGGTCCTGGACGCGCGCGAGCGCGACGCGGTGGCGGCGCTCCGGGAGGTTCGCGGTGTGCTCGCGCCGATCGGGGACAGCCTGGAGGTCGCCTACTCGGTCCCGGGCCTGCAGTGGCTCGAGCTGCCGAAGGACGACGACGTCCTGCTGCTCGTCACGGCCGACGGCGGCACGGGCTCGCACCTGCGTGCGGTGGACGCCGAGACAGGCGTCGCGCGGTGGGACGTTCCGGTCGGCGCGCAGGTGGCGACGGCGCAAGGGGTGCAGTGCGGTGCGGGACGCCTCGACGGGGTCGGTGCTGTCGTCGCGTGCCTGGACACCGACGGCGGGGTCCGCTGGGACGACGACGGCCAGTCCGAACGCCGTCCGGCGACCTACGCGCGCGTGCTCGTGCACGCGCAGGACGACGGTCGCCAGGTCGCCGCGTGGGACCTCGACCTGACGGACGAGGGCTTCGCGGTGCTGGACGGGCAGGTCGCGGCCGTGGCGCGCGACGGCGCGGACCTCGTCGTGACCGCCCACGACCTCGCCACGGGCCAGCAGCGCTGGCGACGTTCCCTGGTCGGCGCGGGGGGCGAGCAGGCCGAAGGCGACGTGGACGCGTACTACACGTCGGTGAACGTGCTCGTCGGCGGCGGGGCGTTCGTCGTGTCGGCGCCTGACGGCTCCCAGGTGGTGGTGGCCGCTGACGGCACCGTGCTGCCGCCGACCCGCGGTGTGAACTGGGTGGGGCCCGACACGCGCACGCTCGTCGTCGACATCAACGCCGACGACGCCGACGGTGCGCGCACGGCACTCGTGCGCGACGGCGTGCTCAGCCCCGCGGTCCGGGGCACGGCGGTGAGCACCGGCGTCGACGACGGGTCGTTCGGCGACGTGGTGTTCACGTCCGCGGACGGGCTCACGGCCTGGGACGCGACCACGGGCGCCCGCCGGTGGGCGACGGACGGCGACGACGGCGTCGCGACCTACCACGGGGTGCTCGTCGCACGCGGCACCGTCTACGGGTGGGGGCCGTCGGGGCTCACCGCGTTCGACCGCGACGGCCACGTGAGATGGCGGCACGCGCTGCCCGACGAGGCGACGCCCTCGAACGTGAGCACCGACGGCGAGCGGCTGTACGTCGTGGTGGACACCTCCGACGGGCAGGAACCGAGCGTTCCCGAGGTGCAGGCGCTGACGTTCGACGGCGAGCCAGCCGGACGTGTCGCCGTCCCGCGCGACATCCGGTGGCTGAGTCCCATCAACCACCGGTTCTGGGGCTCGGTCGTGACCGACGACGGCGAGAGCTCGATCGCCGTCCTGCGCTGAGGCGTCCCACCACGGGTGGCCGCGCTCCGCCGCCGCCCCGATGATGAGGCGATGGACGAGCGCGGACCGCTCCGCACGCTCGTCGTGCTCGCGCTAGCGGGCGGGCTGACCGGCGTGGCGGCGTGCACCGCGGGGGAGCCCGACGACGGCGCGGACCCCGCGAGCAGCGCGCGCCCGCCGACGACGAGCCTCGCTCGCACGCCGACGCCCTCCGCGAGCCCCAGCCCGACACCGAGTCCCTCACCGAGCCCGTCACAGCGTCCGTCCGCAGGCCCGAGCCGGAGTCCCACGCCGGCCGCGCCGACGTTCACGTCGAGCGTCACGACGATCGACGACGAGCTCGCGGTACGGATGCACGCGTCGTGGCGCCGGGGCTGCCCCGTGCCGCTCGCCGACCTGCGCTACGTGCAGGTCAGCCACGTGGACTTCGACGGCGTGGTCCGCCAGGGCGAGCTCGTGGTGCACGAGGACCTGGCCGACGGGATCGTGGACGTCTTCGCGCGGCTGTTCGCGCTCGGCTACCCGATCCGGTCGATGCGCCTGGTCGACGACTTCGGGGCCGACGACACCGCTTCGATGGACGCGGACAACACCTCGGCGTTCAACTGCCGGGCGATCACGGGCGGCACCGCGTGGTCGGAGCACGCCTACGGGCGCGCGCTCGACCTGAACCCCGTCGAGAACCCCTACGTGATCGGCTCGCACGTCGCACCGCGCGCGGGGCGGGCGTTCGTGGACCGCGCGCCCGCCCCGGGGGTGATCCGCGCGGACGACGAGGTCGTGCGCGCGTTCGCCGCGGCGGGGTGGCGCTGGGGCGGGTACTGGGACTCGCCGACCGACTACCAGCACTTCTCGACGACGGGCCGCTGAGCATCGTCGTCCCCTCGGGGAGATCGCGCTCAGCGGCCCGCCGCCGTGGGGCGTGCGGGTGGGACCCGGTCAGTGGCCGAGCAGGTCCTCGAAGCTCGGCACCGCGTCGTACAGGCCCACGGGCTTGGCGGGCTCACGCTCGGCGACGGTCTCGGCGAGCTCGCGGCCGGCGCGCCGGATGCGCTCGGGCAGCGGCTTGACGTCGTCGCCGCCCCCGTCGGCCCAGTCGTCGGTCGCGGCGAACACGCCGGTCCCGACGACGTCGGCGTGCAGGTAGCCGAACAACGGCCGCAGCGCGTACTCGAGCACGAGCGAGTGCCGGCCCGTGCCGCCCGTCGCCCCGAGCAGCACGGGCATCCCGGCGAGCGCGTCCTTGTCGAGCACGTCGACGAACGACTTGAACAGCCCTGCGTACGAGGCGGTGAACACCGGGGTCACGGCGATCACGCCGTCGGCGGCGGCGAGCTTGGCCAGGGCGTCGGACAGCGCGCCGGACGCGAAGCCGGTGAGCGTCATGTTGACGACCTCGTGCGCGAGGTCGCGCAGCTCGATCGTCGTGACGCTCGCGCGCAGGCCGCGTGCGGCGAGCTCGTCGGACGTCGCGGCGGCGAGCCGGTCCGCGAGCAGGCGCGTCGAGGACGGCTGGCTGACGCCCGCCGAGATCACGACGAGCGAACGCTCCTGGCCCATGAGTCCTCCGATCGGCGACGTGCTCATCGTGCCACCGCGTCCGCTGCCGCGACGTCGTCCTCAGCGGTCTTGCCGGTCCAGTGGTCGGCGGCGGCGACGGGCTGCGCGTGCACCTCGCCGGCGGCACGTGCGGCGGCGACGCGCTCGGCGTGCGACGGCGGGCCGGCCGGCACGTGCGCGGGACGACGAGCCTCGGCCTCCTTGCGGAGCACCGGGACGACCTCGCCGGCCAGCAGGTCGATCTGCTCGAGGACGGTCTTCAGCGGCAGCCCCGCGTGGTCCATGAGGAACAGCTGGCGCTGGTAGTGCCCGACCTGCTCCCAGAACGCGCCGTACCGGTCGATGACCTGCTGCGGCGAGCCCACGGTCAGCGGCGTCTCGCGCGTGAAGTCCTCCATCGTCGGACCGTGGCCGTAGACGGGGGCGTTGTCGAAGTACGGCCGGAACTCGTCCCACGCCTTCTGCGAGTCCTTGCGCATGAAGACCTGACCGCCCAGCCCGACGATCGCCTGGTCGGCGCTGCCGTGCCCGTAGTGCTCGTAGCGCTCGCGGTAGAACTTCACCATCTGCGCGGTGTGCTCCATGGGCCAGAAGATCGCGTTGTGCAGGAACCCGTCGCCGTAGAACGCGGCCTGCTCGGCGATCTCGGGGGAGCGGATCGAGCCGTGCCAGACGAACGGCGCGACGCCGTCGAGCGGGCGCGGCGTCGAGGTGAAGCCCTGCAGCGGCGTGCGGAACTTGCCGGACCAGTCGACGACGTCCTCGGTCCACAGGCGGCGCAGCAGCGCGTAGTTCTCGATCGCGAGCGCGATGCCCTGGCGGATGTCCTTGCCGAACCACGGGTAGACGGGCCCGGTGTTGCCGCGGCCCATCATGAGGTCCATCCGGCCGTCGGAGATGACCTGGAGCATCGCGTACTCCTCGGCCAGGCGGACCGGGTCGTTCGTGGTGATCAGCGTGGTCGCGGTGGACAGCGTGATCTGCTTCGTCACGCCTGCGAGGTAGCCGAGCATCGTCGTGGGCGACGACGGCACGAACGGCGGGTTGTGGTGCTCGCCGGTGGCGAACACGTCGAGGCCCGCCTCGTCGGCGTGCCGCGCGATGGTGAGCATCGCGCGGACGCGCTCGGTGTCGTCGGGTGTGCGGCCGGTGGTGGGGTCGGTCGTCACGTCACCGACGGAGAAGATGCCGAACTGCATCGCTATCGCCTCGTTCCTCGGGCAAATCCATGCGTTTGCATGTACTGGCCGACTCAACCGGACGTCACTGGCGAGTATTCCCTGGTCGTCGCGACCCCGCTGGATTGCGGGTCGCCCGCGGGGATGGTGGCATAGCCGCGGGAGGACGATGCATGACGGACGCACAGGTGAGGGTGCTCGTCGTCGAGGACGACGCGGACACGGCGCTCTTCGTGCGGACCGTGCTGGAGCGCCGCGCGGGCATGTCCGTGACGGTCACCGCCGACGCGATGAGCGCGCTGGCCCACGTCGCCAGCCAGGGCGTCGACCTCGTCCTGACCGACATCCAGCTGCCCGGCATGTCCGGGCTGGAGCTGCTGGGCGCGCTGCGCAGCGCGGCGCCGGGCGTGCCGGTCGTGGTCATGACGGCGTTCGCGAGCGTCGACTACGCGGTCGACGCGCTCCAGCGCGAGGCCGACGACTTCCTCGTCAAGCCGCTGTCGGCCGCCGACCTCGTCGAACGCGCGACGCGGATCGCCGAGCGCGGCCGCGCGCGCCGCGAGGCGCACCAGGGCTCGGTCGTGCTCGCCGTCGGGGCGCACCCCGACGACGTCGAGATCGGCATCGGCGCGACCCTCGCCGCGCACCGCGACGCGGGCGACACCATCGTCGTGCTCACGTTGTCCGGCGGAGCGGTCGGAGGCGATGCCGCGCAACGCCACCAGGAGGCGCTCGCGGCGGCGGCCGTGGTCGGCGCGCGCCTGTTCCTGCTCGACTTCGTCGACACCAGGCTCGACCCGGCCGACGGGGTCATCACCGCGGTCGAGGAGACGATCGCCCAGGTCCGGCCCACGATCGTCTACACGCACTCCGTGCACGACCGCCACCAGGACCACCGCGCGGTGCACCGGGCCGTGCAGGTCGCGGCACGTCAGGTCCCGACGCTGGGCTGCTTCGAGAGCCCGTCGGCGACCGTCGACTTCCGGCCCACGCGCTTCGTCACGGTCGACGGCTACCTCGAGACCAAGCTCGAGATGCTCGCCGCGTTCGCGTCGCAGGCGCACCGCGAGTACATGGCGCCCGACCTCGTGCAGGCCACCGCGCGCTACTGGGCGCGGTTCGGCACCGGGAAGTACGTCGAGCCGCTCGAGATGGTGCGCACGTCGGGCCGCGTCGGCGCGTCGGGGCTGAGCGGGTCGACCGCCCGGGTCGGCGAGGGCGTCCAGGACGGGGCGGTGGGCACATGAGCGTGCGGGTTCTCGTGACCGGGGCCGGTGGCCCCGCGGGCGTGGCGGTGATCCGCTCGCTGCAGCGTCGCGGCGACGTCGAGGTGCTGGCCGCGGACATGGACCGGTGGGCGAGCGGCCTCTACCTCGTGGCCGCCGACCGTCGCCGGCTCGTCCCCGCAGGCCGGGCCGACGACTTCGTCGAGACGGTCCTGACGCTGTGCGCCGACGACCGCGTGGACGTCCTGATCCCGACCGTCGACGTCGAGCTGCCGCGCATCGCCGCCGCACGCGAGCGCTTCGCCGAGGGCGGGACGCGCGTCGCGTCGCCGGAGCTGCGCACGCTCGAGACCGCGCTCGACAAGCTCGCCCTGGCCCGCGCGTGCGCCCGCAGCGCCTACGTGCCGCGCACCGAGCTCGTCGGGACGCCGCAGGCGGTCTCGGGCTGGGACTTCCCCGTCATCGTCAAGCCGCGGTGGGGCGCCGGCTCGCGGGGCGTGCGCGTGGTCGCGTCGCAGACCGAGCTGGACTCCGTGCACGCGGAGGAGGACCTCCTGGTCCAGGAGCTGCTGCCTGGTGACGAGTTCTCCGTCGACGTGCTCGCGGACCTCGACGGGCACGTGGTCGCAGCCGTGCCGCGCGCGCGGCTGCGGGTCGACTCGGGGGTGGCGGTCGCGGGCGTGACGGTGCACGACGAGGCGCTGATCGCCGCCGCGACGGCCGTCGCCACGGCGATCGGGCTCACGACCGTCGCGAACGTCCAGCTCAAGCGCACCGTCGACGGCACGCCAGGGCTCCTCGAGGTCAACCCGAGGTTCCCGGGCGCGATGCCGCTGACCGTCGCGTCCGGCGTCGACATGCCCTCGCTCGTGCTCGACGCGGTGCTCGGCCGGCCCGTGCCGCGCCACGTGGACTTCGTCGAGACCGCGAACGTGCGCTACCTCGAGGACGTCTTCCTCCCGCTCGACGAGGTGCTGCCCGCTCCCGCGCCCGCCGTCGCGCCCGGGTCCTGAGGCCGCGATGACGCCCCCGCGTGCCGCGTCGACCGGGCCGTCGCTCGTCGAGGACCACCACGTCCACTCGACGTTCTCCGACGACGCCGTGAGCACGCCGCAGGAGAACCTCGCCGCCGCGGTCGAGCGCGGGCTGCGGGTGATCCGGATGGTCGACCACGTGCGCGCCTCGACCACGGACGTGCCGCAGCGGCTGGCCGCGCTGCGTGCGCTGCCGCGCGTCGAGGGGCTGACCGTGCTCACCGGAGTCGAGGCCAAGATCCTCGACGTGAGCGGCGCGGTCGACGCCCCCGCCGACGTGCTCGCCGCGGCGGGCTCGCCGCGCGGCGTGGACCGCGTGCTGCTGGCGGACCACCAGCTGCCCGGACCCGACGGCCCGTGGAGCCCGCGCCGCACGCGCGAGGCCATGGAGCTCGGCCTGGCCGCCGACGACGTGCTGGCGATGCTCGTCGACGGGACGGTCGCGGCGCTGCGTCGCGTGCCGCATGCCCAGCTCGCGCACCCGCTGTCGCTCCTGCCCAAGCTCGGGCTCGCCGAGGACGACGTGTCCGACGAGCACCTCGACGCGATCGCCGCCGCGGTGCTGGCCGCGGGCGCGCTCGTCGAGGCGAACGAGAAGTGGCACTGCCCGGGGCCGCGCGTGCTCGACCGGTGGCGGGCCGCAGGCGTGCCTCTGGTCGCGTCGACGGACGCGCACGACGCCGCGGACGTCGGCGTCTACCGGCGCCTGCGGGGCGGGGGACAGGCGTGAGCGCGCACGACGCGCTCGTCGTCGCGCTCGTCGTGCTCGTGCTGCTCGGTGCCGTCCCCGTGCTGGCCGGGATCCTGCAGTACGCGCTGATCCCCGTCCACGCGTGGCGCAACCACCTGCGGGACGCGGCGCCGCACCTGCCGCGCGTCGTCGTGGTGGTGCCCGCGTGGAACGAGGGGGCCGTGCTGGCCGCGTCGCTCGAGCGGCTCATGAGCCTGCAGTACCCGCCGGACCGGCTGCGCGTGCTCGTCGTCGACGACGCGTCCACCGACGACACCCCCGACGTCGTGCTCGCCAAGGCGGCGCAGCACCCGGGCCGGATCGTGCACCTGCGCCGCGCGCAGGGCGGTCAGGGCAAGGCGCACACGCTCAACCACGGGATCGAGCACGCGCTCGCGGACCGCTGGATGCAGGCGCTGCTCATCATGGACGCCGACGTCATCTACCGCCCCGACTCGCTGCGCAAGATGACCCGGCACCTGGCCGACGAGCGCGTGGGTGCGGTCACGGCGTTCATCCGGGAGGGCAGCGGCCGGCCCGGGTCCGTCGCGCGGTTCATCGGGTACGAGTACGTGACCGCGCAGGCCGCGGCGCGCCGTGCGCAGAACGTGCTGGGCGCGATGGCCTGCCTCGCGGGCGGCGCCCAGCTGCACTCGCGCGCGAACCTCGAGGCCATCGGCGGGCGCATCGACACCACGACCCTCGCCGAGGACACGTACACGACGTTCCTCACCCAGCTCGACGGCCGCCACGTGGTGTTCGAGCCCGCCGCGGTGGTCCTCGCCGAGGAGCCTGACTCGGTGCGCGCGCTGTGGAAGCAGCGCGTGCGCTGGGCCCGCGGGAACGTGCAGATCACGAGCATGTTCGACCATGTCTGGTTCCGCCGCCCGTGGCCGCTGCGCCGCGGGGGCGAGCGGCTCGGGTCGTGGACGTTCGGGCTCGTCTGGTTCTCGGTGTACCTGCTGCCCGTCTCGATCGTCGCGGCGACCGTCGGGCTCGTCGGGCTGCACCTCGTCGCGCAGACGACCGCGCTGGTCGCGTTCCGCTCGCTGTGGTGGCTCGCCGTGGCCGCGTACGTCTTCATCACGACCGTCACGCTCCTGCTGGACCGCGAGACCGCGCGCCGGTCCTGGTTCCAGGGGCTGACGTTCCCGGGCCTGCTGGCGCTCGTGGTGATGAGCGCCGCGTGGGTCCCCGGGCTGTGGGAGGAGACCGTGCCGGGCGTCTTCGGGCTGCGGATGACGGACGACGGCCGGGACTGGTGGCAGCTCGCGCTGTACGCGTGGCCGCTGCTCGCGATGCTGCTCGCGCCCCTGGTGCGCGCGTGCGACGGCGTGCGCGGGCTGCGCCTGCTGTCCGTCCCGCTGCTGTACGTCATCGGGTTCGGGCCCGTGCTGTGCGCCATCACACTCGACGCGTACGTCAAGCAGTGGCGTGGCGCGTCGGCCGCCTGGGACAAGACGGAGAAGACTGGGCGCGTGGTCGGATGAGCACGCGCGACGATGCCGCTCCGGGTCCCGCGCCGCGCGACCCGTTGGCCCCCGATGCCCTCGAGGCCGAGATCCGCGACGATGCGCGCTCCGAGCGCCGCGTCGCGTGGATCGGGCTCGTCGGCGTGCTCGTGACCGCGGGCGTGCTGGTGCTGCTGAGCGTGCTGCGATGAGCGTCCACCCCGACGAGGGCGTCGAGCGGCGCCGGCCCGGCACGCGGCTGGTGCGCGGGATCTCCCGGTTCACCGGTCCCGAGGCGGGCGTGCTCGAACGGCAGCTGCCCTTCGTGGTGGCCTTCGCCGTGTCGATGGTGGTCCTGTGGGCGGTGCCGTCCCTCGTGTCCCGGCCCGGCCTGGTGCTGCTGTCCGCCGCGGTCGCCGTGACCGTGCCGGCGCTCGCCGTCCTCGCGCCGTGGCCGAGATGGCCCGACTGGGTGGCGGACGTGCTGCCCGTCATCGCCTTCGTCTCGGTCGCCCTGCTGCGGACCGGGACCGGTGGTGCGGGCTCGGTGTTCGCGGCGCTCGTGTTCCTGCCCGTGCTGACGCTCGCGGCGCAGCGCGGTCGGCGCGGCGTCGCCGTCGCGACCGCGGGCGTGGTCGGCGTCGTGTTCACGCCGGTCGTGTTCGACCCGGCGGCGTTCTCCGCGCAGACGGTCGCGCGCGCGCTCGTGGTCGCGTTCGTCGCGCTGCTGCAGGCGGTGGTCGCGCACGAGGCGACCGAGCGCCTGCGGGCGCGCAACGCCGCGCTGGACCGTGCCCGGGTGCACCAGGACGAGCTGCTCGCGATCGTGCGCGACGACGCCGAGACGATCTCCCGGGTCGCGAGCGAACGCGAGTCCGCACTCGAGCAGCTGGTCTCCGTGATCGACTCCGCGACCGAGCAGGCGATCATCGCGACCGACTCCGACGGCGTGGTCCAGGTGTTCAACGCGGGTGCGGAGCGGCTGCTCGGGTACGCGCAGGGCTCGGTCGTCGGCCGGGTCCGGCTCACGACGTTCCACGACCAGGAGGAGCTCGCCACGCGGTATCGCGAGCTGACCGACGACGACGCCTCCACCGACCAGCCCGGCGGTCGGGCCGCCCACGACGGGTCTCCCGACGGTGCGCAGGACGACGCGCACCTGCTCGAAGCGGTGATCTCGTCGGCCTCGGGCAACGGTTCGCACGTGCGGGACTGGACGTGGGTGCGCCGCGACGGCGGGCGGCTGACCGTGCGCCTCGCGGTCACGCGCCGCGTCGACGCCGACGGGAACAGCAGCGGCTTCGTCGTCGTCGCGACCGACGTCACCGCCGAACGCGAGACGGCCGCGCTCAAGGAGCAGTTCGTGAGCCTGGTCAGCCACGAGCTGCGCACGCCGTTGACCGCGGTGCTCGGCTACCTCGAGCTCCTGCAGGACGGCACCGACCCGCTCACGGACGAGCAGCGCGAGTACCTCGGGATCGTCGAGCGCAACGCGCGCCGCCAGCTGCGGCTCGTGAGCGACCTGCTGCTCACCGCGCAGCTCGAGGCGGGACGGTTCTCGATCACGCCGCAGGCCATGGACCTCGCCGACGTGGTGCGCGCGTCGATCGCGTCGGCCGCGCACGGTGCGCACGCCGCGCAGGTGCGGCTCGTCGAGCACGTCACGCCGACGCCGGTCGTCGCCGACGCACTGCGGCTCGCGCAGGTCGTCGACAACCTGCTGAGCAACGCGATCAAGTTCACGCGGCCGGGGGGCACGGTGGCGGTCTCGGTCGAGCCCGACCTCGACGGTCACGGCGGGGGCGGCGGCGAGGGCGGCGCGGTCCTCGAGGTCAGCGACTCGGGAGTCGGGATCGCGCCCGACGAGATCGACCAGCTCACGCAGCGGTTCTTCCGCGCGAGCGCCGCGGCGCGGGGTGCCGTGCCCGGCGTCGGGCTGGGTCTGTCGATCACCAAGGCCGTCGTCGAGGCGCACGCCGGCTCGCTCGACATCGCGAGCACGCTCGGCGAGGGGACGACGATCACCGTGCGGCTCCCGGCGGGGCCGTCGAGCTCGTCGACCTCCTGACCCCGGCACCGCCGGACCACTCCGGCGCGCGCGACGGCCGCGGTGACGGCTGCAGACCGGACGTATCAGGCGAACTGGTCGTGCGTCCTGATGTTCCGTGCGCCGCCCCCGGCGCGCCAGGATCCGACGAGCCGACGCGGCTCGTCGTGGAGCGAAGGACACCACCCATGACCCTCACGACGCCGATCGACGCCGGCTCCCGGCCCGCCGCCGACGCCGCCGTGCGCGCCCTGACCACCGCGGTCACGCGCGTGCACCTCCCCGGGACCGAGGCCTACGCGCGCCTCACGGCCACCCAGAACCTCGCCACGCCCGTCCAGCCCGTGGCCGTCGTCGAGGCGCTCGACGCCACCGAGGTCGCCACGACCCTGCGCCTGGCCGCCGAGGCCGACGTGCCCGTCGCCGTGCAGGGCACCGGCCACGGCGTGACCGACGCGATGACCGGCGCGCTGCTCGTGCACACCGCGTCGCTCGACGAGCTCACCGTGGACCCCGTGCTGCGCCGTGCCCGCATCGGCGCCGGCGTGCGCTGGGGTGCCGTGCTCGATGCCGCGGTGCCGCACGGCCTCGCGCCGGTGTGCGGCTCGTCGCTGCACGTCGGCGTCGCCGGGTTCCTGACGGGCGGCGGGGTCGGTCCGTTGGCCCGCTCGCACGGGCTCTCGTCGGACTACGTGCACGCGTTCGAGGTCGTCACCGGCGACGGCGTCGTGCGCCGTGCGAGCCGCACCGAGCACCCGGACCTGTTCTGGGGCCTGCGCGGCGGCAAGGGTGCGCTCGGCATCGTCACGGCCGTCGAGCTCGACCTGGCGCCCGTCGCCGAGGTCTACGGCGGCGCGCTGTGGTTCGCGGCCGAGGACGCGACGCCGGTGGTCCGCACGTGGAGCGTGTGGGCCGACCTGCTGCCGACGCAGGCGACCACGTCGCTCGCGGTCCTGCGGCTGCCCGACCTCGACCTCGTCCCGCCGCCGCTGCGCGGCCGCACGGTCGTGTGCGTGCGCTTCGTGTGGACCGGCGCGCCCGACGAGGGGGAGGAGCTGGTGCGGGCGATGCGCGCGGTCGGCGAGCCCCTGATCGACTCGGTGGCCGTGCTGCCGTACGCGGCGATCGGCTCGGTGCACGCCGACCCCGACGACCCCATGCCGACGTCGGAGTCGTCGTTCCTGCTCGAGGACTTCGGGCCCGAGGCCGTCGAGCGGTTCCTCGACCTCGTCGGGCCGCACGTCCCGTCCCCGCAGCTCATGGTCGAGGTCCGTCAGCTCGGCGGGGCGGTGCGGTCGGGCGACGACTGCGCGTTCGCGCACCGCGACGCGCCGTTCTCGGTGTTCACCGCGGGCTTCGCGATCCCGGAGACCGCCGACCTCGTCGCGGGCGACGCGCGACGGATCGCGCAGGGCCTGGCGCCGTGGGCGCGCGAGGGCAGCATGCCCAACTTCACGACCGGCGGCAGCAGCTGGGTCGAGCGCGCCTACCCGGCGCCGGTGGCCGCGCGGCTGCGCGAGCTGTCGGTCGCGTACGACCCCGCGGGCGTCCTGCTCGCCGCCCGGCGCCTGCGCGGCTGAACCCGCGACAGCCGAGACCGCTCAGGTCGTCGCCCGCCTCAGGGGGTGGGCGACGACCCGTCGGTCGGGTCCGGGCTGGGTGACGGGTCGAACGTGGTGGCGGTCCGGAACGTGGCGGGCAGCTCGACGGAGTCCGTGAACTCCGCCCCGGTGTGCGCGACCCGCGGCCCGACGAGCGCGCACGCGCCCAGCAGCAGCGCCACCGCGAGCCGGACGAGGGCGCCCCGGTCGACCGCGAGGAACCCGGACCCGCTCACGCGCTCACCCCTCGAGGAACGCATCGAGGTACCTCTCGTCGGGTGAGGTGGCGTCGCGCGCGCGTCGACGGGCGTCGCGCAGCGCGAGCAGCTCGAGCGTGCCGAGCGCGAGCAACGGGGGGACCAGCATGATCGCCCGGCCCGCGGCCGAACCGGCCCACTGCAGCACCCAGCCCCAGCTGGGGTGCACGTCGAGCACGATCCCGCGCACGCGCGTGTAGGGCGTCGCGTTCGGGTCGTTCTCGGGGTTCGCGTCGCCGCGCGTGATGAGGTACTGGCTCTCGACCGGCTCGTCGGTCTTCGGGTCGATGACCGGTTCCATGCGCCCGGTCTCGTCGTTCTGCTCCAGCGTCGGCAGGGTCACGAGGTCGACGATCCGGTGCGTCACCAGGCGCTCGGAGCCCAGCGGCCAGAACGAGACGATCTGGCCGACCTTGAGCTGCGACGGGTGGTCGACCTTGCGCATGACCACCGCGTCGCCCGCGTCGAACACCGGGGACATCGAGCCCGACGTGACGATCAGCAGCCGCTGGTCGCGTGCCTGGAACCACAGCGGCACCGCCAGGGACGTCGCGAACGTCAACGTGCCGACGACGACGACGGCCCAGAGCCCGACCGAGCCGGCGACACGCCAGCGGGACCGGCGCTGCGCGGGCTCGACGCGGGCCGGAGGCTTCTCGCGTCGCTCCAGCTCGAGCGCGACCGGGTGTCGTGGCGGGCGAGGCATCGTCCGTGGGGTCAGGGTCCGGTGATGCCCGACTCGTCGGGCTGCGAGTCGTCGAAGTCGAGCTGGCGGGCGTCGAACCGCAGGGTCAGGGTCGTCGAGGTGTCCTGGTAGGAGTTGTCCGCGGCGGCGTCGAACTCGACGCGCACGCACAGGTTCTCGGACTCGCTCGCGCTCAGGAACCGGTTCGCCGCGTTGGCGTAGTCGGCGGGGTCGCCCACGATCGGCGTCAGGGCCGTGGCGAGGCCGTAGCCGCTCGTCGTGCTCCGACCGATCAGGCCCGTGGTGCTCAGGGTGCCCGTGATCGTGCAGTTCCCCGCCGCGCGCGTGAAGATCTCCACGCGCAGCCGGTCGGACAGGTCGGCCGTCTCGCCCGAGCCGTTCACCGCCTGGTAGCTGATCGCGTACTGGTAGCGCAGCGAGCCCGCGTTGCGCACCTCGAGCGGCGCGACGATCGCCGCGCCGGGCAGCATGTTGTCGACCGGGACCGTGAAGGTCATCGCGTCGGTCTCGAGGCTGACGGACCCCGTCTTGATCGTGTCGCTCGCGGTCTTGTTGTCCGTGAACAGCGCCGACGTCGTCAGCGACGTGACGCCGAGCGCGGCGAGCCCGACGATCGTCACCGTGGCCCACAGCCGACGGCGCCGTGCCTTGTCGGCCTGCGCGGGCGCGGGGTTGACCATCTCTTCGAGCAGGTCGTCCATCATCTGCGGTACTCCCCCTGGTCGGGTGGGCGGTCACCTCGGGTACAGATCAATCGGCACGCCCGACCCGAACTTGACCAGTCTGCCCGACTTTCATCCGGAAGATCGCACGCGCGCCGGTCTGCCCGGGTGAGAACCGGCCCGCGAACCGCCTGACGCGCGCACCGCGGGGACCTCCTCGGCGGGGACCGCGGGGGAGTAGAGGAAGCCCTGCGCACGGTCCACGCCGAGCCGGCGCAGCGTCGCCGCCGTCTGCTCGTCCTCGACGCCCTCGGCGACCACGCGCAGCCCGAACGAGTGCGCGAGGTCGACCATCGCCTGCACGACGACCTCGGACCCGGAGCGGTCGCCGTCGCGCAGGTCGGAGACGAACAGCCGGTCGATCTTCAGCTCGCCGACCGGCAGGTCCCGCAGCTGGGAGATCGAGGTGTTGCCGATCCCGAAGTCGTCGATCGCGACGCGCACGCCCAGCCGTCCGAGCCGCTCCAGCACCGGCACGATCCGGGACGGGTCGGCGACCAGCGCGGTCTCGGTGATCTCGACCTCGAGGAGCTCGGCGGGCACGTCGTGCTGCGTCAGGAGCTGCTCGATCGCGTCGACGACGGCCGTCGTGGTCACGTCGTGCGCGGACAGGTTGACCGCGACCGGCAGCGGCGTGCCCTTGCGACGCCACTGCGCGAGCTGGGTGATCGCGCCCGTGAGCGCGAAGCGCGTGAGGTCGTGGATGAGCCCCGACTGCTCCGCGAGCGGGATGAACGTGCCGGGCAGGAGCAGGCCGCGGGTCGGGTGCTCCCAGCGCATGAGCGCCTCGTAACCGACCGTGCGGCCGGTGTCGAGCGCGATCTTCGGCTGGTAGTGCATGACGAGCTCGGACTCCGCGTGCGGGGCCTCGATCGCCTGGTGCAGGTCGCCGAGCAGCACGAGCCGCTGCGGCGACGAGTGGTCCTCGTCGGGGTCGTAGACGGCGACGCCGGTGCGGTGGTGCTTCGCGCTGTACATCGCCACGTCGGCGGTGCGCATGAGCGAGGACGCGTCGGTCGCGTGGTCCGGGATGCACGCGACGCCCACCGACGTCTCGACGTGCAGCGACATCTCCCCGAGCTGGAACGGCGGCACGAAGAGCTGGCGCACGCGCCGCGCGAGACGCTCGGCGTTGGCCACCGACCGCACGTCGGGCAGGAGCACCGCGAACTCGTCCCCGCCCAGGCGCGCGACCACGTCCTCGTCGCGCAGCGCGCCGCGCAGCCGCTCGGCGACCTGCTCGAGCAGCTCGTCACCGTGGTCGTGGCCCAGCGAGTCGTTGATGTCCTTGAAGCGGTCGATGTCGAGCAGGACGAGGCCCACGCGCCCGCCGCTCTTGAGCGCGTCGGCCACGTCCCGGCGCATGCGGTCGGCGAGCAGACGGCGGTTCGGCAGGCCCGTGAGCGAGTCGAGCAGCGCGAGCCGGGCGTTCTCGAGCGCCGAGGACTGCAGCCGCTTCGACGTGGCGTGCACGGTGCGGAACAGCAGCAGCCACAGCGCGACGAGCCCGGCAGCCACGACGAGCGTCACCGTACGACTCGCCTCGGCGAGCGCGTCGACCGCCTGGGTGTGGTCGAGCATCACCTCGGCCACACCGATGACCTCGTCGACCTCGCCCGGCGCGAGCGGGGGCCGCGACGGCAGCGGTGAGCCGATCTCGATGCCGGACAGGTCCTGCGCGTCCCGCGCGCCGACCGGCACGTACACGTCCAGGACCTCCTGGATGGTGGCGCCCGTGCCTGCCGCGTCGACCTGGTTCACGTCGTCGAGCACGCGCGCGTCGGCGCTCCCGGAGGCAAGCACGCCGTTGAGCCGCTCGGTGTCGGGGAACGCGCCGCCGGTCGCGTCCGCGCTGTACATCAGCACACCCGCGGTGCTCCACAGCCGCAGCTCGACGATCCGCGACCCGAACCCCATGGTCGACGTCTCGATCGCGGTGACCTGGGCGTCGGTGAGCAGGCCCTCCGCGAACGCGTGGGTCGGCAGGGGAGCGGCCGCGTAGGACATGACGGACGTCGCGGACTGGGTGCCGTCGCGCACGGACTGCTCCTGCATGACGCGGCCGGTCATCCAGATCAGGGCCACGCCGAGCGCGAGCATCGCCAGGAAGCTCACCACGCCGAAGTAGCGGGTCAGCGACCAGCGACGGCGCGCGGTGGCTCGCGGCACGCTGCCTCCCTCTGCCCGGTTCGGGGCCCTGTCCCGCCGGTGCGCTCACCGGTCGGATAGGGGCAAAGGTAAGCGGTCCGGACGTGCCGGGCGAGCACCCCGTCGCCTTATCACCCCCGTGCCTGCGGCGACGAACCATCGGGAACGTCCGGGGTGGTCCTCCTGTTGGAGTGGTTCGAGGACGCGCACGGGTGCGTCCGACGAGGAGGTGGGCACGTGACGTACGAGGTCACGAAGACCGACGAGCAGTGGGCGCTGGAGCTCGAGCCGCAGGAGTTCGCGGTGCTGCGCCGCGCGGGGACCGAGCGCGCCTGGACGGGTGCGCTCCTGGACGAGAAGCGCACCGGGGTCTACCGGTGTCGGGCGTGCTCCGCCGAGCTGTTCTCGTCGGACGCGAAGTTCGACTCGCACTGCGGGTGGCCCAGCTTCTTCACGCCGCTCGCGGGTGGCGCGGTCGAGCTGCACGAGGACCGCTCGCTGGGCATGGTGCGGACCGAGGTGCTGTGCGCGCGGTGCGGGTCGCACCTCGGGCACGTGTTCGACGACGCGCCGCAGACCCCCACGGGTGACCGCTTCTGCATGAACTCGGTGAGCCTGACGTTCGAGCCCGCGGAGCGGTGAGCAGGGGTGTTGGCGCGTCCGGTCGTCGACCGGGTCCGCCTTTCGGTCGACTTCGCGGGTGAGTCTGGGCGTCGGACTGAAGACGGGCCCCGTCTACGCCGATAATGCCCACGTGGAACAAGTGCTCACGGTTCGCAGGTGGCGGCGCTACGGCGCCGACCGTCTCTTCGTGACGCACGAGACCGGGGCGCGGGTAGGGTCGATCGACCTGCAGTCCGGCGAGGTCGTCGTCGAGGAGCCCGAGCTCGAGGACGGCCTGCGCCGCGCCGCGCAGGAGTTCCTGCGCGGGGACGGCAACGAGATCCAGCTCCCGCTGCCGCGCCAGCCGTTCGGCGAGCCCGAGCGCACGGCGCTCGTCGCGTGGCTGGGCACGCCCGACGAGTCGCGGGTCGAGCGCGGCGCACCGCTGCGCACGCGGCTCGAGCGGCTCTACGCCGAGGGGTGGCACGTGATCCACGACGTGCCGCTCGGCAGGCAGGGCACCGTGGTCGAGCACCTGCTGATCGGCCCCGGCGGCATCCGCACGGTCGCCCAGCGCAGCGAGCCGGGTGAGCACGTGGTCGTCGAGGGCCGGAGCATGACGGTCGACGGCGTGCCCGTCGGGCACCTGCACGCGGCTCGCATGGAGTCCGCGCGCGTCCAGGGCTTGCTGCTGCGCGCCGGGTGCGCCGACGTCGCGGTGCGGTCGATCGTCGTCGTGCGGGGCACGCTGACGCACGACGGAGCGCCCGACCCGCACGGCGCGCTCGTCGTGACGCGGGCCGGCCTGCCGCGCGCGATCCGCGCGATGCCGGCCGCGCTCGAACCCGACCGGGTCGCCGCGATCGCCCATGTCGCGCGGCAGCGCGCCACGTGGGGGCGCTGACCCCGCGGAACCGGGGACCCGGGCTACCGGTCGGTAGCCCGCCCTGATGGGTGCCAGCACCCCGACGAGCGTGGTGCTGCGGCAATGTTCGCCCGCGTCAGGTGTGCCGTGATGCCGTCCGGCGCGCCAAGATGACCGTGTGATGGACGACGACTTCCAGCAGCTCGAACGCGAGCTCGGCCTGTTCCTGCGCCGGGCGACCGCGTCGTCGAGCGCGATGGCGCGCCGGGTGCACCCCCAGCTCGAGCCGTCGGCCTACGAGCTGCTCGCGCTGATCGAGCGGACGCCGGGCGTGCGGGCCAGCGACCTGGCCGCGTACATCGGCGTCGGCCGCGGCACGATGTCGCGCCAGCTCGCGCGCCTCGGCGCGCTGGGCCTGATCACGCGCACCCCGGACCCCGACGACTTCCGCGGGCAGCTCCTGGCGCTCACCGCGGACGGCGCGTCGCGCCTGCTCGCCGCGCAGGTCGCGCGGCGGGACTTCCTCGGCCGCGCGCTGGAGGACTGGTCGCCCGAGCAGATCTCCCAGCTCACCGCGCAGCTGGGCCGTCTGAACCGCGACCTGTCGTCGGCGTGGACCACGCAGCCGCCCGCGGAGCACCCGCACGCCACGGTCTGAACCGGCCGTCTCCTGACACGACGGAGGGCGC